>CAJFTV010000081.1 GCA_904420055.1 Candidatus Alloscillospira gallinarum
ATACCGGTGACAGAGACGCCCAGGTCGGTGCCGGCGCTTACCCGGATACCCTCTGCCATGGCCTGAGCCACCTCGTGGCTTACGGCGCCGTGTTTTTCAATTAGCCCGGCCGGGACGCCTAAAAATTTTATTTTTGCCTCATTTGAGTAGGAGACAACGCCTCCCTTTAATACACTGGAGGAGCCGGGAATGTCCGTCAGGCGCTTTGAGATAAGTCCGCCGGTGCAGGACTCCGCTGTGGAGAGGGTAAGGCCCCGGTCCTTCAGAAGGTGGAAAACGGTTTCCTCAAGTGTTCCTGCGTCAATTCCGTATATATAGCTGCCAATTGCCGCCTGTACCCTGTCAAGCACGGGGCGCATCATGCTGTCCGCGGCCTCGTCCGTGTCGGCCAGCGCCGTGACACGGAGCATGACCTCCCCCTCTTTGGCGTAGGGGGCAAGTGTTGGATTTGTAAGGCCGACCATCAGGTCGTGCAGCTTGTCCTCGACAGAGCTCTCACCCATGCCGAAAATATTTATATTGTGGGAGCGTATCTCCTGTCCTGAGAGCTTTGTCAGGTACGGTATTACCCCTGTTTTCAGCATCGCGCGGCACTCAGACGGGGGGCCGGGCAGCATTAAGACGTGTTTTCCCTCCGCCTCAAATCCGCAGCCGGGCGCCGTGCCGCAGGAGTTATAAAACACGGTGCAGCCCACGGGAAGATATGCCTGCTGCAGGTTGTTTTCAGTCATTGGTACGCCGTGCAGCCGCTTTTCAAATAGCTCTTTTATGTTCTGTGCGGCCTTTTCATCGAAATAGAGCTCCCGGCCAAAGGCCGCGGCTAAAGTCTGCTTTGTCAGGTCGTCGTATGTGGGGCCCAGGCCTCCGGTGGTTATTATGATGTCCGCCCTGGATTTTGCCACCTCTACAGCCTGATGTACCCGATTTGGGTTGTCCCCCACAACTGTGTGGAAATACACGTTTATGCCGAGCTGGGAGAGCACCTCCGACACGTCTCTGGCGTCGGTATTTGCAATGTTTCCTAAAAGTATCTCGGTTCCAACGGAGATTATCTCTGCTATGTAGCTCATATGTTCACCTTAATTCTCTCAATTCCGTCATATGCTTCGTTTACGAGCCCGTCGATATCCAGGACGCTCTCAGCCTCCTCCACTTCCTTGAGGCTGGGCTTTGTGCGGGGGTGCTTTGGAGTGAAAACGGTGCAGCAGTCCTCATATGGGAGTATTGAGGTGTCAAAGGTGCCGATTTTTCTGGCGTAACGGACAATTTCCTCCTTGTCCATACCGATAAGGGGACGGAGCACGGGGAGCGATGTACACTGACCGGTGACGGCCATGGCCTCCATTGTCTGGCTGGCCACCTGTCCAAGGTTTTCACCTGTAACAAGAGCGCCCGCCCCGTTCGCCTTTGCAATTCTGTCGGAAATACGCATCATAAACCGGCGCATTATAATGGTGAAATACTCCTCCGGGCACTTTTCGCGGATTTCCTCCTGAATATGTGTAAAGGGCACTACCTCCACCATCAGCCTACCGCAGTATTTGGCAAGTATCTTTGCAAGGTCGAGGACCTTTTCCTTAGCAAGCTCCGATGTGTAGGGGAAGGAGAAAAAATGCACCGGGATAATGGCCACGCCGCGCTTTGCAATCATGTAGGTGGACACGGGGCTGTCAATCCCTCCGGAGAGTAGCGACACGGCCCTGCCGTTTGAGCCCACCGGCATTCCTCCGGCGCCGGGTATGGCCGGCCCGTGTACGTAAGCGGCGTAGTCCCGGACTTCAATGTTAACGGTAAGCTCCGGCGTGTGTACGTCCACCCTGACATCGGGAAATTCCTCGGCGAGCAGTCCTCCCACATACTGGGACAGCTGTATGGAGGTCATGGGAAAGCGCTTGTCAGAGCGCTTTGACTCCACCTTAAATGACCGCGCCGTACTGAAGGCGTCCTTCAGGTACTCTTTTGCCGTGCGGAAAATTGCGTCCTTGTCCTTCTCACAGGCCGCGGCACGGGAAATTGTGGCGATGCCGAAAACAGTCTGCACGGCCGCCTCAGCTCCGTCCATATCGCAGCCGGGCTCCTCCGGCTCCACATATATTGTGGACTGTACGCAGTACACCCTGAACTTGCCGTAGTGCCTCAGCCTGCGGGATATGTTTGATATCAGTTTCATTTCAAAGCTGCGGCGGTTTAGCCCCTTTAAAACTATCTCGCCCAGTTTAAGAAGAAGTATGTCCTCCATTTATATCTTTCCTTTCTCTCCGCCGAGAAGGTTTCCGGCGTTAACTGTTTTGAAAGTCGTAAGTGCGGTATTGAATGGCCTCGGCCAAATGACTGGGAGATATTTTCTCCTCCCCGGCAAGGTCTGCTATTGTCCTGGCGACCCTTAGTATCCTGTCATAGGAGCGGGCGGTAAGCCCCATTTTGGAATATGCAAGCTCCATGATATCCCGGCCGGCCCTGTCGAGAGGGCAGTACTCCTTGAGCTCTTTTGGACCCATCTGTGCATTGCACTCTGTTGAGCTTTCACCAAAGCGGCGGCGCTGAATACCGCGGGCGGAATTTACCCTCTTTTTAATCTCGGCAGAGGGCTCGGCGTCAGTCCGGGAAGAGAGCTCCTCAAAATTTAAGGCCGGCACCTCGATTATCATATCAATGCGGTCCAGAAGAGGTCCGGAAATTCTGCTCTGATAGTTTTTTACAGACCGCTCGGTGCAGGTGCAGATTTTGCCGGGCTGTCCGTACCAGCCGCATTTGCAGGGATTCATGGCGCAGACAAGCATAAAACGGCTGGGAAATGTGACGGTATATCTCGCCCGGGAGACGGTTATTTCCCCGTCCTCCAGCGGCTGGCGCAGAGCCTCTAATGTGTCCTTGTGAAACTCAGGGAGCTCGTCCAGAAACAGCACACCGTTGTGTGCAAGGGAGATCTCCCCGGGTTTTGGATTCCCGGTTCCGCCTGTCATGGCGGCGGGGGAGACCGTGTGGTGCGGCGAGCGGAACGGGCGCACGTTTACAATTGGATTATCGTGGCCTGTCATTCCGGCCACGGAATGAATTTCGGTGGAGGAGATAATCTCCTCTGCCGTCATGTCCGGCAGTATGCCGGGCAGCCGCTTTGCCAGCATGCTCTTTCCCGCGCCGGGAGGGCCGACAAGCAGTATGTTGTGCCCCCCGGCCGCCGCCACCTCGAGAGCCCGTTTTACTGTTTCCTGCCCCTTTACATCGGCAAAGTCAAAAGAGGAAATAGTATCATGTAAAATTTCCGGAGGCTGTGCCGGCTTAATGTCAAGTTCCCCGGCGAGACACTCTAAGAGCTCTGCGGCGCTTTTTACCGGGCAGACCTCTATACCCGGGGCAAACGCGGCCTCCGAGGCATTTTCCGTAGGTATGTACAGCTTTTTTATGCCGGCCTTTCCTGCGGCGATTGCCATGGGAAGAGCACCCCGCACGGGTCTGAGCTCACCGGACAGGGAGAGCTCGCCGAAAAAGGCATATTCCTCGGGTATCGGATTTATCTGTCCGCTGGCTGAGAGAATGCCTAAAAACATGGGCAGGTCATAGACCGTACCCTCTTTTTTCCTGTCGGCAGGGGCGAGATTTACGGTTATGCGGCTTACGGGGAACTTCATGCCGCAGTTTTTTACTGCGGCCCGTACTCTCTCCCTGGCCTCTTTCACGGCGGCGTCGGGAAGACCGACGATGTCAAAGCCGGGAAGCCCGGAGGAGAGAAAGCACTCCGCCGTGACCTCATATCCGGCGATTCCGGTAAGGCCCAGAGACCTGATTTTTGACAGCAATTTATACCACCCACCTGTGCCCGGCCGGAAAACTTGTCCGGCGGAGGTAATTTCTGTACCCGGCAGATATGGAGATATGGCCGGGAACATTGTAAGACATGTGAATATTTTGACATTTTTACTTTAATCCGATGTATTGCCGCGGGATTTTAACAGACAAAAATCCTGAAGAAATTTACACAGCGGCATAAATAGTATATATTATAATGTGATTTTTGGCAATGGCGCTGTATATTACACGTGTTAAATCGGTAAATCCTCCAATTTACACGTGCAAAGTGTGAGTCTATAATTGTATTATGAGTAAGTATCTGTGCATATTAATTTTATAATATGCACGTAAACAGTAAAAATTAACGGAAAGGTTGTATCGTAAATGGCAAGAAAGTTAAAAACCATGGACGGCAATAACGCCGCTGCCCACGTGTCTTATGCATTTACAGAAGTCGCGGGAATTTATCCCATAACTCCCTCAAGCCCAATGGCTGACTATGTAGACCAGTGGTCCGCAGCCGGGAGAAAAAATATCTTCGGCACAGAGGTAAAGGTTATGGAGATGCAGTCCGAGGCAGGCGCCGCCGGTACTGTACACGGCTCTCTGGGGACGGGCGCTCTCACCACCACATACACCGCCTCGCAGGGGCTTCTTCTCATGATACCGAACATGTATAAGATAGCGGCGGAGCTGCTCCCCGCGGTATTTCACGTGTCGGCGAGAGCAGTAGCCACACAGGCGCTTTCCATATTCGGCGACCACTCCGATATATATGCCTGCCGCCAGACAGGTTTTGCAATGCTGGCAGAGACAAATCCCCAGGAGGTAATGGACCTTGCTGCCGTCGCGCATCTTGCCGCGATAAAGGGCAGAGTTCCATTTATTAACTTCTTTGACGGGTTCCGTACCTCCCACGAAATACAGAAAATTGAAATTTGGGATTACGACGATTTAAAGGAAATGTGCGACATGGAGGCGGTTGCCGCCTTCCGGCGCCGCGCCTTAAACCCGGAGCACCCCACAACAAGGGGCAGCCACGAAAATGGGGATATCTTCTTCCAGCACAGAGAGGCCATAAACGGATATTATGAGGCTGTGCCCGCAATTGTCCAGGAGTATATGGACAAGGTAAATGAAAAGCTGGGTACGGACTACAAGCTATTCAACTACTACGGCGCACCTGACGCCGACAGGGTGATTGTGGCGATGGGCTCTGTCTGCGATGTGGCTGAGGAGGTAATTGATTACCTGAACGCCCACGGCGAAAAGGTCGGTCTTATTAAAGTCCGCCTTTACAGGCCCTTTGCAGTGGATAAATTTATTGAGGCAATTCCAGAGAGTGCAAAGACCATCGCGGTTTTGGACAGGACAAAGGAGCCCGGCGCCATAGGTGAGCCGCTCTATCTCGACGTTGTGGCCGCCCTTTCTGGTTCCGGCAGGAATGTGAAGGTAATCGGCGGCAGATATGGCCTTGGTTCCAAGGATACACCTCCCTCCAGCATTTTTGCGGTTTATGAGGAGGCCGGCAGGGAAAATCCACGCCGCCAGTTCACCGTGGGCATAACAGACGATGTTACCAATCTCTCACTGGAGGAGAAGCCCTCTCCGAACACTGCGGCTCCCGGCACAATCGAGTGCAAGTTCTGGGGACTGGGCGGCGACGGCACCGTCGGCGCCAACAAGAACTCTATTAAGATTATAGGCGACCACACCGACAAAAAGGTGCAGGCGTATTTCCAGTATGACTCCAAAAAGACAGGCGGCGTCACCATATCCCATCTGCGTTTCGGGGACAAGCCCATAAAGAGCCCGTACTATATAAACAAGGCCGATTTTGTGGCCTGCCATAACCCCTCATATGTAACAAAGGGGTACAAGATGGTGTTTGATGTGAAGCCCGGCGGAGTGTTTCTCATAAACTGTCAGTGGACGCCCGAGGAGCTTCAGCAGCATTTGGACGGCGCTTCAAAGCGGTATATAGCTGAGAACAATATCCAGCTCTACACAATCGACGCTATCGGCCTTGCCGCTGAGATTGGCATGGGCAAGCGCACAAATACGATTTTGCAGTCCGCATTTTTCTCTCTGGCAAAAATAATGCCGCAAAGCGAGGCCGTCGGCTACATGAAAGAGGCCGCCACAAACAGCTACCTCAAAAAAGGCCAGGATATCGTTGACATGAACCACAAGGCAATTGACGCAGGCGCCACGGCATACAGTAAAATTGAGGTCCCGGCGGAGTGGAAGGACGCGACGGACAGCATGCATACAGAGGATATAAGCGGCCGCGAGAAGCTTGTGAAGATGGTTCAGGAGATTATGGAGCCAGTGGAGAAGATGGACGGCGACAGCCTGCCGGTGTCTGTGTTTAAAGAACACATTGACGGCACATTTGAGACAGGCGCGGCGGCATATCAGAAGCGCGGAGTCGCGGTCAGCGTACCGGAATGGTATGAGGACAAGTGCATACAGTGCAATCAGTGCTCATATGTATGTCCGCATGCCACAATCCGCCCCTATGCCCTCACTGAGGAAGAGGCGAAAGGCGCTCCTGAAAATGCAAAAATTGTGCCTTTTAAGGCCGGCAAGGGCAAAGGAGTATACCAGTTCGCGATGGCTGTCTCTCCCCTGGACTGCATGGGCTGCGCAGTTTGCGTCGGCACCTGCCCGGCGGGGGCACTTGAGATGAAGCCTTTAGAGGAGCAGACAGAGCAGCAGAAGGTATTTGACTATATGGTGGCAAATGTGTCAGACAAGCCCGAGCTCTTTGACAAGAGCGTAAAGGGCAGCCAGTTCCGCCAGCCCCTCTTAGAGTTTTCCGGCTCCTGTGCCGGCTGTGCGGAGACCTCATATGCGCGCCTTGTCACCCAGCTGTTCGGTGACAGAATGCTCATATCAAACGCAACGGGCTGCTCCTCTATCTGGGGAGGACCGGCAGCTACATCACCGTATACAGTGAACAAGGACGGACACGGCCCGGCCTGGGCAAACTCTCTGTTTGAGGACAACGCCGAGCACGGCCTTGGAATGTATATCGGCCAGAAGGCAATGCGTGACCGCCTTATAGAGAAGACAAAAGAGCTTTTAGGCGCCGAGCACCTGTGCGCGGAGCTGCGTGAGGCCGCCGAAAAATGGCTTGAGACAGTAGACGACGGAGAGGCAAACCAGGCCGCCAGCCGCGAGTATATCGCCGCCCTTGAGGACGGAGTTATGGGGCTTGACGAGGGAATTGCCTTCCTCAATACCGACGCCGGACGCGCGGCACTCGGAGAAAACTGCGCCGGCCTTTTACAGCACTTTAAGGAGCTCAAGGCCGCGGGCAAGGACCACTGTGACTGCGCCGCCTGCGAGCTTGCCTATGAGATACTGTCAAATAAAGATTACCTCAACAAGAAGTCGGTCTGGATTTTCGGCGGCGACGGCTGGGCATACGATATCGGATTTGGCGGACTGGACCACGTGCTGGCCTCCGGCGAAGATGTCAATGTGTTCGTCTTTGATACTGAGGTTTACTCCAATACCGGCGGACAGGCCTCAAAGGCCTCGCAGATTGGTCAGGTGGCGCAGTTTGCCGCCGCGGGCAAGGCCATAAAAAAGAAGAGCCTTGCGGATATTGCGATGACCTATGAGTATGTGTATGTGGCACAGGTTGCAATGGGCGCAAACCAGGCCCAGACCCTAAAGGCCATATCAGAGGCGGAGAGCTACAAGGGCCCGTCCCTTATCATAGGCTATGCCCCCTGTGAGATGCACAGCATAAAGGGCGGTATGTCCAACTGCCAGAAGGAGATGAAAAAGGCGGTTGAGTGCGGTTACTGGAATCTGTTCCGCTATAACCCAGAGCTGAAGGCGGAGGGAAAAAATCCGTTCACGCTGGACAGCAAGGCCCCGACGGGCAGCTACCGCGACTTTATCATGAATGAGGCGCGCTATTCCTCTCTTGTAACATCGTTCCCGGATAGAGCGGAGGAACTTTTTGAAAAGGCGGAGAAGACGGCTGAAGAGCGGTATGAGGAGCTTGCGGCACGTCAGAAATAGGGAAAACATAAATAGCTTAGTACCCCGGCGAAATTTTCGCCGGGGTATTTTTATTATAGCAGGGCATTGGCGGCGGCAGCGAGCTGGGAATACCAGACACATTTTGGCGATTAGACGCGGCTCTGAGAAGGGAGATGAACCGCAGCTTCAGAGGGGCGTGAAAGACGGAGTATATATTCTGAAGATTGGGGAAAATATCCATTGGAGAAAGGCCCCGGGCGGGATAATCTGTATATTGGCCTGACCTGTTTTGGTTGAATTACGGGCACAAAAAGTGTATAATATACGTCTGGCACATTTGTGCGAAAAATGTCACGGAATGGAAGGCGTGATTGGCGGTGCGTGACAGCATTATTGTAAAAGGCGCAAGGGTTAACAACCTTAAAAATATAGATGTTGAGATACCGAGAGAGAAACTTGTGGTTATGACGGGACTTTCCGGCAGCGGCAAGTCCTCACTGGCGTTTGACACCATATATGCCGAGGGGCAGAGAAGATATATGGAGTCCCTGTCCTCATATGCAAGGCAGTTTTTGGGACAGATGGAAAAGCCCGATGTTGACAGTATCGACGGCCTTTCCCCTGCCATATCAATAGACCAGAAGACTACAAGCAAAAATCCGCGCTCTACCGTGGGCACGGTGACGGAGATATACGACTATCTCAGGCTTCTGTGGGCGAGGATAGGCGTGCCTCACTGTCCAAAGTGCGGCAAGGAGATACGCCAGCAGACAGTGGACCAGATTGTGGACCAGATAATGGCACTGGGACAGGCTGTGCGTATTCAGATACTCGCTCCGGTGGTGCGCGCGAGAAAGGGAGAGCACAAGTCCGTATTTGAAGACGTGAGAAAGAGCGGCTATGTCCGCGTCCGGGTGGACGGCAGTGTGTACGACCTCTCGGAAGAGATTGACCTGGACAAGAACAAAAAGCACACCATTGAGGTGATTGTGGACAGGCTTGTAATTAAAGATGATATTCAGCGGCGATTAACTGACTCTGTAGAGACGGCGGCGTCACTGTCGGGTGGAATTGTCATAGCAGATGTCGTGGGACAGGACAGGGAGATTGTGTTTTCCCAGAATTACGCCTGTGATGACTGCGGCATTTCCATTGAAGAGCTCACCCCCAGAATGTTCTCGTTCAACAACCCATACGGCGCCTGCCCGGAGTGTACGGGG
Source organism: Candidatus Alloscillospira gallinarum (assembly GCA_904420055.1). GTDB lineage: Bacteria > Bacillota > Clostridia > Oscillospirales > Oscillospiraceae > Alloscillospira > Alloscillospira gallinarum. The sequence goes on from CAJFTV010000081.1 coordinate 9,012, forward strand.
CTTGGGGGCGTCCTTCGTGTTGACCCGGATATTATAATCCCCAATAAGAGCCTGTCGATTATGGAGGGGGCAATTTCCGCCTCCGGCTGGGGAAATATAAAGAATGACGGCATTGCAAAGATGTATTTTGACGCCCTTGCAAAGAAGTACAAGTTTAAGCTCACAACGCCCATAAAAGACCTGCCGGAGGGCGTTTTGGACATAATACTGTACGGCTCAAAAGGGGAAGAGCTCACGCTCAGCTACGACCAGGAGCGTGGAAGAGGTACGCTTAAGCGGCCTTTTGAGGGCATAGTGCCAAACCTTGAGCGGAGGTACAAAGAGAGCCAGAGCATTAACATGCGCTGGGATTTGGAGCAGTACATGTCGGAGCACCCGTGTCCTGTCTGCCACGGCAACAGACTGAAAAAAGAGGTGCTTGCGGTCACGGTGGGCGGCATAAACATAGTGGAGTTTACAAATAAATCCATAGTACAGGAGCTTGAGTTTTTGGATAATCTGAAGCTCAGTGAGAAAGATACAATGATTGCCGCAATGATTATAAAGGAAATCCGCGCCCGCCTGGGATTTTTAAAGAGCGTGGGGCTTGAGTACCTGACACTCAGCCGCCAGGCCGGTACCCTCTCCGGCGGTGAGGCTCAGAGGATACGCCTTGCAACGCAGATTGGCTCTTCCCTGATGGGAGTTCTGTATATATTGGACGAGCCGTCAATCGGCCTGCACCAGCGGGACAACGAAAAGCTTCTTGCCACATTGAAGCGCCTGAGGGATTTGGGCAATACGCTTATCGTGGTTGAGCACGACGAGGACACAATCCGTGCAGCGGACTTTGTGGTGGACGTAGGGCCCGGCGCCGGAGTGCACGGCGGCGAAATTGTGGCGGCCGGGACACCGGAGGATATAATGGCGTGTGAGAACTCCATTACAGGCCAGTACCTGTCCGGAGTAAAAAAGATACCCGTTCCGGCAGAGCGGCGGAGGGGAAACGGGGCAAAGCTCACAATAAAAGGGGCGGCGGAAAACAACCTTAAAAACATAGACGTCACGTTCCCGGGCGGGGTCATGACCTGTGTAACGGGAGTGTCCGGCAGCGGCAAGTCCTCGCTTGTGAATGAGGTGCTGTATAAGTCCCTGGCGGCGGAGCTGAACAGGACGAAAATTAAGCCCGGAAAGCACAGCGCCATAATAGGCATGGAGAATTTTGACAAGGTTATAAATATCGACCAGTCCCCAATCGGGCGTACGCCCCGGTCAAACCCGGCCACATACACAGGCGTGTTTACGGATATACGGGAGCTGTTTGCCTCCACACAGGACGCCAAGGCCCGGGGATACAACTCCGGAAGGTTCAGCTTTAACGTCCGCGGAGGACGGTGCGAGGCCTGCACCGGCGACGGGCTTTTAAAAATTGAGATGCACTTTTTGCCGGATATATATGTGCCGTGTGATGTGTGCAAGGGCAAGAGATATAACCGTGAGACTCTGGAGATAAAGTACAAGGGGAAAAATATATCCGACATTCTGGATATGACGGTTGTGGAGGCGCTTGAGTTTTTTGAAAACCTGCCTAAGATAAGGACAAAGCTTCAGACCCTGATGGACGTGGGCCTCAGCTATATAAGACTGGGCCAGCCCTCGACGACACTGTCAGGCGGCGAGGCACAGAGGGTTAAGCTTGCAACTGAGCTGAGCAAAAGGGCCACGGGAAGGACCATGTATATCCTGGACGAGCCCACTACCGGCCTTCACACGGCGGACGTGCACAAGCTGATTGACGTACTCAACCGCCTGACTGACGCGGGCAACACAGTTGTAATAATTGAACACAATTTAGATGTGATAAAATCTGCTGATTACCTCATTGACTTAGGGCCAGAGGGCGGCGACGCCGGAGGACAGATTGTGACGACAGGTACGCCGGAGGAGGTCGCAGAGTACGGCCCCAGCTATACCGGCAGATTTTTAAAGCCTCTGCTTGAAAGAGACAGATAAAGTGGGAGGGAGACAATGGGCATACACGACGGGCACCGTCTCAGGGTTAAAAGACGGTTTTTGGAGAGCGGGCTTGACGGCTTTGACGAGCACACAGTGTTGGAGCTGCTCCTCTTTTATGCCATACCCAGGGCGGACGTAAATCCCCTTGCCCACAGTCTCGTTTCAAAATTTGGCAGCCTTGCGGGGGTGTTTGACGCTCCCATAGAGGAACTTATGGCGGTTGACGGAGTTTCGGAAAACACAGCGACGCTCATAAAGCTGGTGCCGCAGCTGGCGCGGCAGTATATGGTTTCAAGGGCGAGCTTTGACGACATACTGACTTCAACGGAGAAAGCCGGGGCGTTTCTCGTGCCCTTTTTTGTGGGCGAGCGGGACGAGACGGTATATATGGTGTGCCTGGACGCCAAGAAAAAAGTGCTGAGCTGTAAGCGCCTTTTTACCGGCAGCCCTAATATAAGCCTTTTAAGTGTGCGGAAGATTGTGGAGAACGCGCTCACCTATAACGCCACATATGTTATTATCGCCCATAACCACCCCAGCGGAATTGCCCTGCCCTCCAGAGAGGATATTGACACTACCATAAGGATAAGGGAGGCGCTGGCCGGGGTAGACGTGGAGCTTGTGGACCACATAATCGTGGCGGACGACGACTTTGTCTCCGTGGCGGACAGCGGATTTTTGGAAAAGAGAGCCCATTAAAAAATGAGAAGGAAGGCCGTTAAAGATGGAATTTAAGGACAGAGAGTTTATACCCGTCGTGTTTGGCGGTGATATTAACACATACAGCGTGGCCAGGGCTTTTTACGAGCAGTATGGCGTGCGGACGTATGTTTTTGGAAAATACCCCACAGGTCCGAGCTACGCCAGCCGCATAACCACCTATACCACAAATGCCAAAATTGATACTGATGAGGTGTTTATGGCCACGGTTGAGAAGTTTGCCGGAGCGCACCGGGACAAGAAGATACTGCTCATAGGCTGCGGCGACAGCTATGTGGCGATTATAAGCCGCAACAAGGGGAAATTTCCCGAGAATGTGGTAACGCCATATATTGATTTTGAGCTTATGGACAGCCTCCAGCACAAGGAGCGCTTTTATGAGCTGTGTGAAAAGCACGGGGTGCCCTATCCCAAGACCATAATATACAGGAGAGAAATGGGTCTCGACTTTGCCTGTGACTTTCCTTATCCCGTCATATTAAAGCCCTCCGACAGTATTTCCTACTGGGAGCACCCGTTTCCCACGCAGAGCAAGGTGTATAAAATAGACTCCCGGCAGGAGCTTGAAAAGGTCATAGGGGACATTTACGGCGCCGGGTATAAGGACGCCCTTATAATACAGGACATGATACCGGGCAACGACGAGTACATGCGGGTGCTGACCGCTTATTCAGACCGGCACGGAAAGGTTAAGATGATGTGCCTTGGCCATGTGCTTTTGGAGGAGCACACGCCCCACGGCCTTGGAAACCACGCCGTGATAATAACCGAGCCGAACCACGAGCTGACCGAACGGGTAAAAGACCTTCTTGAGGATTTAAATTACACGGGATTTTCAAACTTTGACATCAAATACGACTCCCGTGACGGCACATACCGCTTTTTTGAGATAAATACCCGTCAGGGGCGCAGCAATTACTATGTTACCGGCTCCGGACTGAATATAGCTAAATATGTGACAGAGGACTATATATACGGCAGGCCCCTTGAGTATGAGGAGGCGACAGAGGAGCACCTGTGGCTGGTAGTTCCGAAAAAGGTAGCGTTTAAATATGTGAAGGAGCCGGAGAACCTTGAGAAAATGCGGCGGCTTATACGTGAGGGAAAAGTGGTAAACCCGGTGTTTAAGAAAGGCGACGCCGTGCCGCTCAGGTTTTTGCGAATGGTGAAAAACCACATGAGCCACTTTAAAAAGTTCAGGGTTTACTATAAATAACAGTGCTCTGTACGGATAGACAGGGAGGCAACATGAGAAAAAAGCTTGGCGTTATGGGGGGAATGGGTCCCGAGGCCACGAGTTATTTTTACGAAAATATGATAAAACACACCAGAGCCGTCTGTGACCAGGAGCACGTGGACATGGTGATACTCAGCCATGCCTCCATGCCGGACAGGACGAGATGTATTGAAGCCGGCGAAACAGAAGAGCTTTTGCGCCTTTTGACCGGGGACGCGCGCACGCTGCAGTCTCTTGGTGTGGGGAATATCGCCATAACATGCAATACCTCCCATTATTTTTATGATGAAATCCAGAACGCCGTGGATATACCTGTAATCAATATGATAAGGGAGAGCGCGCTCAGGGCCGCGGAGATGTCCCCCGGAGGCAGGGTGGGTATAATGGCCACTGACGGCACATTACTGGGAAGACTTTACCACAGAGAGTGCGAAAGTCTTGGACTTTTGCCGGTATCCCCGTCTCCGGCGCGCCAGAGAGACGTGATGTCCCTTATATATGACGACGTTAAGGGCGGCCGGGAACCTGACCACAAAAAGTTTTGGCGTGTCATGGAGGAGTTTGAGGGAGAGAGCTGCGGCGCGGTAATACTCGCCTGTACGGAGCTCTCTGTCTACAAGGGGAAAAATCCTGTTCCGGAATACTGCCTTGACGCCATGGACGTATTGGTGCGGGAGTCTATTGTCCGCTCCGGCGGTGTCTACATAGAGGGGTGAATATTTGTGATACATTACAGCCTGCGGGATTACGAAAATGCCCTCTCCGGCTGCGGCCTTCTTGTGCGCAGCACCGTAATTGAGGACAAAAAGGTGCTGGGCCTTACCTATGACTCCAGAGAGGTTGTCCCCGGCACTCTTTTTATCTGCAAGGGCGCCACGTTTAAGAGGGAATATCTTGATATGGCGGCGGAAAAAGGTGCCGTGGCCTGCGTAAGCGGAACAGAGTACAGTGATTTTCCATGCATGACAGTCAGCGATATACGCCGGGCCATGGCGGTGCTCTCCAATATGTACTATGACGAGCCGTGGAGAAAGCTCAGGCTAACGGGCTTTGGCGGGACAAAGGGCAAGTCCACCTCGGCATATTACCTAAAGGCCATAACGGACGACTATATGGAGGCGACGGGCGGAAAAGAGAGCGCCATAATCTCCTCAATCGACACATACGACGGAGTGGTAAGAGAGGAGTCCCATATAACGACGCCGGAGACGGTGGAGCTGCAAAAGCACCTTTTTAACGCCGTGGAGAGCGGCATAACCTGGGCGCAGATGGAGGTATCGTCCCAGGCTCTTAAATATGACAGGGTGGCAGGAATGCGGTTTGACGTGGGAGTGTTTTTAAACATATCGGAGGACCACATAAGCCCCCTGGAGCACCGGGATTTTGACGACTATTTTAACTCTAAAATGCTGATGTTTTCCATTACGGACACGGCGGCGGTTAACCTTGACTGTGACTTTGCCGGGAAGGTTTTAGAGCGGGCAAAGGAGGCCAAAAGGGTCGTGACCTTCAGCCGCCGGGACGAAAATGCGGACTATTTCGCGTATAACATAAAAAAGCTCGGTCACGGTTCTTCCTTTCGCATAAGACACGGGAATTTTGACGGGGAGCTTGTGCTCACCATGCCGGGGCTTTTCAACGTGGAAAATGCTCTGGGCGCCGCAGCGGCGGCATGTGAGCAGGGCGTGCCGTGGGAGTATATCCGCTCCGGACTTGAGCGGGCCCGGTCTGGCGGGAGAATGGAGCTTTATTCTTCAAAGGACGGAAATATAATCGCAATTGTGGACTACGCCCACAATAAGCTGAGCTTTGAGACTCTTTTTTCCTCCATGGCGGAGGAGTATCCCGGATATGACATGGTGGCGGTATTTGGCTGTCCCGGGAAAAAGGCACTGTCCCGCCGCCGGGATTTGGGGACAATAGCCGGGAGGTACTCAAAGAGGGTAATAGTAACGGCGGAGGACCCGGGAGAAGAGCCGTTTGCTGCAATTTCTCATGAAATTGAGCAGTATGTCCACAGTGCCGGCGCTGCCTGTGAGATAATAGAGGACAGAGGCCAGGCAATAAAGCGGGCGATTGACACAGCAGAGGGGAAAACAATAATACTCATAACCGGAAAAGGCCGCGAGACACGGCAGAAATACGGCAGGGAGTATATCCCCTGCACCTCAGACGTAGACTATACCACCGAGTATCTGAGAGAGTATGACAGCCGCCATAGCTGAGAGATGCGGTTTGTGCGGACGGTGTCTTATAAGGACAGGTGTACATCACCTATGTCTATATGCGATGTGTTGTACAGGAAACATGACGGGGAGGGATAAGTGTTGTCTTTGGAACTTCAGGCCCTGCGGGGCATCATAATCCCGTTTATTGGCACGGCCTTGGGCGCCGCCTGTGTGTTTTTCATGCAGAAAGCGCTGCACAGCTCTGTGCAGAGAATATTGACGGGTTTTGCCGCGGGCGTCATGGTGGCGGCGTCAATCTGGAGCCTTCTCATACCGGCTATGGAGCAGGCGGGGCACATGGGAAAGTGGTCATTTGTGCCGGCGGTCTCAGGGTTTTGGCTGGGCATTTTGTTCCTGCTTTTACTGGACAGGATTATCCCGCATCTGCACCGGGACTGTGACAAGCCGGAGGGACCCAGGGTAAAACTAAAAAGGACGACTATGCTTGTGCTTGCGGTTACATTGCACAACATTCCTGAGGGAATGGCAGTCGGCGTGCTCTTTGCCGGGTGGCTCTCAGGGGGAGAGGCAATTACAATGTCCGGCGCTCTCGCATTGTCCATAGGCATTGCCATACAGAACTTCCCGGAGGGGGCAATTATATCCATGCCGCTTTACAGTGAGGGAATGGGAAAGGGAAAGGCCTTCTTGTACGGAACCCTGTCCGGCATTGTGGAGCCGGTTGCCGCCGCGCTGACAATAGTTTTATCTCCTATTATCCTGCCGGTACTCCCGTACCTTTTGAGCTTTGCCGCCGGAGCCATGGTATATGTGGTAGTTGAGGAGCTCATACCCGAGATGTCGGCAGGGGAGCACTCCAATATTGGAACGCTGTCCTTTGCCCTGGGGTTTACAGTAATGCTGGCACTGGACGTGGCATTGGGATAAGGCTTATACATAAAAAAGCTAAAGCCCCCTGATGTAGTCTGTTTTTGCTACATTAGGGGGCTCTGTTGAACGTTTTTGCCGGGTGTTTTTTCTGCGGTCGGGCTACTCTGTTTTGCAGGACAAAAGCTCTGCTGCGCCGTACTTGAGACAGCGGGAAAGCCGCACTCTCCCCCGCTTCAGGGTACGGGACACGGTAGATTTGTCCACCCCCAGCCTTCTGGCAATCTCCGGCATTTTTATGTTCTCACCGTAATACATGGCAATCATCTGAAGCTGCCGGGGAGTGAGTTCGTTTTTCAGTGCGGCGCGCATGTTTTTTAAAAGCCTCTGGTGGCTGTCGCTGTTGTCGCCGCCGTATATCCGGGAGAGATACTCCTGATATTCGTTGTACCTGCCCCGGTCCTCAAAGGTCTTGTAGCTGTCTGTCATATGTAGTACCTCTCCAGATATCCGGCAGTTTCAAGCGTCTGCCGGTACATGGTGTATAGGGTGTCAATGCGGGAGCGCAGGCGAAGCCGCTCCATCTCGCACATGCCGGCAGTTTTAAGCTGATTTTGCAGAACGGATATGCGCTCCTTTAAAGGTGCGGCGCTTATGCGGTACTCAGTCGCAAGCTCTGAAAGCTCCATTTTTACCCCTCCTTAGTAATTTACCGGCATAGTGCCGGCTGTCCCTGAAATATTGCTTTGAAAAATCTTCAAAGCAGTCCAGACAGATGATAAAGCCATTTATAAAATATACCTCGTCGCTCGAGTATACCTGGCCTCTGCATATGTCACACTGGCAGGCAAAGCTGTCGTCTGCCCGAACTGAAAAAATACTTTTTATAAAATCACCCCGTATGTTTAATTTCGGTCTGAGGTTTACAAATAAATCCGGCGGTGTTATACTGACTTTCGCCGGAAGACGGCTGCGGGAGAGCGCACGTTTTAATGTGCCACCGAAGGGGCAAAACTCTCAGGTAGAAGGACCGCAGCACGACGGCTCTCTGGAAAGTGCTTATGCCACCCAAGAAGCAATCCCCCATTGGGGAGAATCTTTCAGGTAAAAAGACAGAGCCATAAAGTGAAGCGGAGGAAGCTGTCATGTATTTACCTGTGTTAATTTTGGAAATAATCGGGACGGTGGCATTTTCCATTTCCGGCGCCCTCACCGGCGTCAGGAAGAACATGGATATTTTCGGAGTCTGCATTTTGGGCCTTACAACCGCCGTTGGGGGAGGAATAATAAGGGACCTCGTTTTGGGGATTACCCCTCCCACAACCTTTGTGAACCCTGTGTATGCCATAATAGCTATCGTGACCGCCGCGGTGACGTTTTTCGCTGTGATTATTAAAAAAACCGTAAAACACTACCGCACGGCGGAGATTTTAATGCTCGTCATGGATTCCGTTGGCCTGGGCATATTTACAGTTGTGGGAATACGCACGGCCTTTTCGGTAATGGAGACGGAAAACCTGTTCCTGTTTATTTTTGTGGGCGTTGTGACCGGCTGCGGCGGCGGTGTGATGCGGGACCTGTTTGCGGGAAATACCCCGTATATATTCGTAAAGCATTTTTATGCCTGTGCGTCCCTGGTCGGGGCGGTTTTGTGCACCGTCATGTGGAAGAGCTGCGGCGAGGCGGCAGCCATTATTACAGGCGCGGCGGTGGTTATTGCCCTCAGGCTGTGCGCAGCGAAATTCCGCTGGAGCCTGCCGAGGCCGGACAGGTTTGGCCACAGGCATGAGTGAAAGGAGTATGCTTTATGTCACTGACAATTCGGGATACCGTACCGGAGGATTTGCCGGAACTTCTCGCCATATATAACTACGAGGTAGAGCACGGCGTATCCACATTTGACCTAAACAAAAAGGACATGAGGCAGTGGCGGGAGTGGTACGATGACCACATGCTGGGAAACCGCTTCATTCTGACGGCGGAGGTTGACGGGAAAGCGGTAGGATATTCGAGCCTGTCCGAGTACCGCAGCAAGGAGGCATATGCCGCTACTACAGAGCTGTCTGTGTATGTGGACACGGCTTACCGCGGCCGGGGTATTGCAAAGGAGCTTATACGGCGCACTGTCGAAAAAGCCCGTGAAAACGGGAATGTACACACCATTGTTTCCGTAATAACCGGGGGAAACAGAGCCAGTATTGAACTCCATAAGAAGCTGGGGTTTGCCCACTGCGGTACAATTTGCGAGGTGGGGGAGAAGTTTGGTCGCCTGTTGGATATAGATAACTTCCAGCTTATACTCTGACCTACATGCCCGTGGGGACAGTTCGCCATCGTGTGATGGCGAATTTTTTTGTTTAAGCTTCTATGTCAATTCGTAGCTACAAGTAATATAATATACGGTAAAAAGTATAATGTCAAGATGAAAATAGGGAAAATCTACCGTTAAAAGTATAAATCGATGTTTACAAAGGGGAAAATATATGATAAACTGATAAAAACGCCATGGGAGGGATAAGTGTGACATTTACAGAAAAACTTGACTATCTTATGAAGAAACACGGTCTTACCCGCGGCAGTCTGGCAAAGGCCACAGGTATCCCATATACCACAATAGTCGGGTTTTACGAGCGTGACAGCGGCAGTATACGGCTGTCCAATATAAAGAAGCTTGCAAAATGGTTTGGTGTGTCGGTTGAATATCTCTGTGACGACAGCCGAGATGAAAAGGACGCCGAGGCGTATGCGTTTTCAAAAAAGTATGCCGCACTTTCCGAGAAGGGAAGGCGGCTTGTCGATACAGTTATTGACGGACTGGCCGATATTGAGGGCGCTCCGGAGGAAGAGCCGGAAGAAGAGAACATCACATATATAAGGGAGTACCTTACTCCGGCGGCAGCGGGATATGCCTCGCCGGCTGAGGGCGACGACTATATAATGGTTCCGGTTACAGACAAGGTGCCTAAGGGCGCGGACTATGCGGTCCGGATTGACGGCGACAGCATGGAGCCATACATAAAAAACGGCTCAAGGGTGTATGTTGCCCGTACAACCGACCTCGTGCCGGGGGACGTGGGAATATTTTTTGTGGACGGCGACATGAAGTGCAAGCAGTACTGTCAGGACGCATTTGGAAACGTGTATTTGTTTTCACTGAACAGGGCGCGGGCCGACGCTGACACATATATCTACCACTCCAGCGG
>CAJFTV010000082.1 GCA_904420055.1 Candidatus Alloscillospira gallinarum
AGTGCAATAAGCTCACTGTGAGTACCGCGCTCAATAATCTTTCCCTTGTCAACCACCAGTATCATGTCCGCATGGCGTATTGTTGACAGCCGGTGCGCAATTATAAAGGACGTCCTGCCCCGCAGCACATGGGAAATTGCATTTTGAATGAGCTGCTCCGTCTCCGTGTCAATGCTGGACGTGGCCTCGTCCAGAACAAAAATCGGCGGGTCGGCAATAAGCGCCCGGGCAAAGGACACAAGCTGCTTTTCTCCGGTTGACAGCCTGTCTCCGCTCTCCCCCACGTGGGTGTTGTACCCATCGGAAAACTTGGCGGCTATCCTGTCCGCCGATACAAGCTCTGCCGCCCGGCGCACATCATCGTCAGTCGCGTCAAGCTTTCCGTAACGGATATTGTCGGCAATCGTACCGGAAAACAGATGCGGGTCCTGAAGCACATAGCCAAGAGATGAGTGTAGCCAAAGCTGGGAGCGCTCTTTTATATCCCGCCCGTCTATCAGTATCTTTCCCCTTGTCGGCTCAAAGAAACGGCATACAAGGTTTACAATAGTGGACTTTCCGGCCCCTGTCTCACCCACAATTGCCACAGTACTGCCCGCGGGCACAGTAAGACAGAAGTCCTCCAGCACGTAATCTCCCCCATCCGGGTACTTAAACCAGACATGGTCAAATACTATGTCACCGTGTATCTTCTCCCAGTTTTCCCTTTTCGGCTCAAACACATCGCCGTATTTTTCAATAACCTCAGGCGTGTCCTCAATGGTGCATGGCTCGTCGATTAGGTTTGTCACCCTTTCAATGCACACCTGCGCCGTAATTATGTCGGAAAACACATTTGCAATCTGGACCACCGGGTCAATAATTGCAACGGCGTAGGTTATAAACGCGGACAAAACACCCAGGTCAAGGCCGCCAATCATTACGCTCTTTCCCCCCTGCTGCAAAACAACTGCCACAGCGGCAGAGCCGCAGAAGAGGACAAGTGGAAGAAGTATGGCCGTAAGCATGGAGGAAATTACAGATTTTTTGTACATCTCTGTTGTCAGATGAGCAAACTCACGGCAGTTTTTATCCTCAATCACAAGGGTTTTTGACGTCTTTGCACCGGTTATCCCCTCGTTATATGCCCCGGTTATCTGGGAATTTATGTGCCGTACGCTGCGGTTTACAACAAGAATCTTTTTCTGGAAAAACCATGTTATCACGGCAACCACCGGAATTATAACAAGAAGTATGGCGGCAAGCCGCGCATTCAGCGCAAACATGCAGACAAACGCCCCCACTATATAGCATAAATGCCACAGAAGATGCACAATGCCCCATGCGATAACGCCGCTTATCCTGTCCGTATCCGACATCACCCTGGCTAAAAGATAACCGACGGAGGATTTATTGTAATATGACAGCGGCAGACGCTGCAGGTGGACAAAACAGTCTCTTTTCAGCATTTTACCAAGCTGCATCTCCACAGTTATCGCGTTGTGACAGTATATTATAACCGCGACGCCCCCAACAAGTATGGCGGAGGCAAATGCCGCAAAAAATTTCCATATTCCCTCTGTCGTACCGGGCACAACAAAGCTGTTCACTGCAAAGCTTGTAAACATGGGATAAATTGACTCTGACAGGGCGGATATAAGCATGAAAACCAGCACCAGAACCGCCGGGACTTTTATTTTCTTCACATATGGAAATATGCGTTTCCACTTCTTAAGGCTTATGTGAGAATCAAGCCTCTCCTCCATTACTTATCCCCCTCTCTCGCCTGAATGCTCTGCAGGTCATATACCCGCCGGTATATGCCATCTTCTTTAAGCAGCTCCTCGTGGCTTCCAAGCTCTGCCACCTGTCCGTCCTCAAGGACGAGTATTTTGTCGGCGTCCATTAGTGTGCTTATCCTGTGGGAAACAATTATCACCGTCGCTCCCTGAATACCGTTTTTCAAAAATCTTCTTATCTTCACATCTGTCTCCATATCAAGGTTGGACATGGAATCGTCAAAAATCACAATAGGGCACTTTTTCATAAGTGTTCTTGCTATGGCGATGCGCTGCTTCTGTCCCCCTGACAATGTGACGCCCCGCTCCCCCACTACGGTATCGTACCCGTCGGGAAAGCTCACTATGTCGTCGTGCACCGCGGCGTTTTTTGCGCTTTCAACCACTTTTTCCATGTCTTCAGTACCGGCTGCGATGTCGATGTTCTCAAATATTGTTTTTGAGAACAAAAACGGCTCCTGAAGCACTATACCGATATTGCTTCTCAGCTCCTGAAGGCCAATATCCCGTATATCCGTGCCGCCGATTGTTATTCGGCCGCAGCCCTCCGGCAAGTCATACAGCCGGTTTAGCAGGTGTATTAATGTCGATTTTCCGCTGCCCGTCTCCCCTAAAATACCGAATACCGTGCCTGACTTTATGGTAAATGACACGTCTTTTAAAACCTCCGTGTCCCCATATGAAAACGACACGTTTTCAAAGACAATGTCGCCGTCCTTTTTGAGGCTCTCTTTCTCTGACATGTCCTCTTCCCGGTTGTCAAAAATCTCCTTTATCCTCTTAAACGCGACGCCGGTCTTGCTCATCTCCGAAAGGACTCGGCCCATCTGCCGCACCGGTCCGCCCATTGTCTGGACATAGCTTATAAATATTAATAGCGTGCCAAGCGTCACCTTCCCCGTTGCCGCCATATACGCTCCCACTGTCACAACTGTCAATAGCTGTGATGCGGAGACAATATCTCCAACTCCCCAGTATACACTCATAACCGTGCCAAGCTTCAGCCACTTTCCGGTGTACTCCTCATTTTTGCCGTCAAAGGTATCAAGCTCGTATCTCTCCCGGCCAAAGGCCCTTACAACCCTTACGCCGGTGAGGTTTTCCTGCACCCTTACCATAAGCCGTCCCTCGGCCTCGTCGCACTCTAAAAACCGGTCCGTTATCTTCTTGTTGAAAAACATGGTATAGAGAATTATAACAGGTATAAACGCTCCGCTTATAATGGCCAGCTCCACATTTATGGAAAACATCATCACAAGGGCGAGTATGAGAAGTATCACAGTGCGCACAACCTCTATAAGCTGCTGGGAAACAAATCTTCTGGCCGTCTCCACGTCAGAGGTACATCTTTGTATAATGTCCCCTGTAAGCGTCTCCGTGTGCCATGAAAACGGCAGTCTCTGCACGTGGGCAAACAGGCTGTCGCGCATGCGCCGTGTGAAATTTTCCGTCCCTTTCGCCGTCAAAAGGCGCGAAAAGAAATTGAAAAGCCCCGACACCACAGCACAGAAAATTACTCCCAGCGCACATATGATTAAGTTCTGCCGCAGTCCGTCTCTCCCTCCGAGAGCCGATATTATTCCGTCTAAAAATCCGGGAAGCGAGCTGGGCTCCGTCCCTATTACAGAGTCCACTGTAAACCCCACAACCCGCGGCAAAAGAAAGTTAAAAAGAATGCTTATCCCCGCAGTTACAACAGCGGTGAGGAAAAAAATACGGGACCCCCTTGTAAACCCCATAAGCATTCCAAAAACAGACTGTTTCTTTTCCCCGTTCATACATATCCTCCACATACTTGTGTCTACGCTTTAAATATAAAAACGCGGCATTCCGGTCTGCCCCTCTAAATGCTCCGGCAGCACGCCGCCCTGTCTTTCAGCACGAAATCAGTATATCACAGTTTCACCACCCTTGTGAATACATACATTCCATTTGTTTGGACACAGAAAATTTACTTCTTTTAGATAAAATTAAATGTTTTTTTCAGTTCGGTATGATATAATAATTTCGTATTTCGTCTGTTTTAGGCGGAGCACTTTGACTTTTTACCGTGCTGCGATATGTGCAGCACACAGACACACCAAACTATTACCATGGAGGGACATACGTTGCAGAAAACTGTCAAACGCAGCGGGGAACATCTAAATAAAGTTCTGCCGAGAATTGACGCCCCGGCCGACTTTGGCCTTTCCGACGCGCAGGCGCGGGAGCGTTTTGAAAACGGATATGCAAATGTCTCCATGGACTCTGCCACAAAGACGGTGGGACAAATAATAATAGGCAACGTATGTACTTACTTTAACCTCATTTTCTGTATACTGGCAGTCTTTATAATACTTGTGGGCTCATACAACGACCTTGTATTCATGCCCATTATAATCATAAATACCTTAATAGGCATAATCCAGGAGCTCCGCTCCAAAAAAGTGACAGACAAGTTAAGTCTTGTCTCCGCGCCCAAGGCCACGCTGGTGCGTGAGGGGCAGGTCATATCTGTCCCCACCGACCACGCCGTCCGGGACGATGTGGCTGTGTTCTCCGCCGGCAATCAGATATACGCCGATGCCGTGGTTTTGGAGGGCTCATGCCAGGTAAATGAGGCGCTTGTTACCGGCGAGGCAGACGAGATAACCAAAAATCCCGGGGACACGCTTCTCTCCGGCAGTTTTGTGGTTTCCGGCAATTGTATTGCACGTCTTGACAAGGTGGGCGCCGACTCATTTGTCTCTCAGCTTACAACTGAGGCAAAAAAGAGCGGCAAAAAGCGTGACTCCGAAATGCTTAGGGATTTAAACCGCCTTTTGAAAATAATCGGAATAATTATAATTCCCCTTGGAATTTACATGTATATTCAGCAGTCCCAGATACTGGGCCACCCGGTAAAGGAGGCAGTTGTCTCCACAGTTGGCGCCCTTATCGGCATGATACCTGAGGGGCTTTTCCTTCTGGTCAGCGTGGCCCTTGTTGTCAGCATAATGCGCCTTGCCAGAAAAAAAACGCTCGTACACGAGATGGGCTGTATCGAGACACTGGCAAGGGTCGATGTACTGTGTGTTGACAAGACGGGCACTATAACGGAAAATAAGATGATTGTCCGGGATATTGTCCCGCTTATCCCCGAAAAATACAGCGAGGACGATATCCGCGCCATAATGTCCGACTATGTGGGCAATATGGGCGCGGACAACGACACAATGGCAGCACTGCGCCGGTATTTCACCGGGGACGTCCGGCACCGCGCGAGAAATGTGCTCCAATTCTCCTCCGCTACAAAATACGGCGGCGTGGAATACTCCGGCGGCACCGCCTACCTCCTCGGCGCCCCTGAAATGATTCTTCTGGGGGACTATGAAAATTACAAGGAAGTCATTGAACATTACTCTGCACAGGGCTGCCGCGTCCTGCTTTTGGCCCGCTATATGGGGGATATCACCAAAAAAGGCATAAACGGCCCTGTGGAGGCAATATCTCTGATACTTCTCACAAATAAAATACGTCCCGAGGCCCCGGCAACTTTCAATTTCTTCCGTAAACAGGGCGTTAAAATCATTGTAATCTCCGGCGACAACCCTGTGACAGTGTCTCAGGTGGCTCTTGAGGCCGGAATTGAAAACGCAGATAAATATGTGGACGCCTCAGCACTCAATACTGAGCGGAGAATTAAACATGCCGTAAAGGACTATGTCGTCTTTGGACGTGTTACACCTGACAAAAAGCGTCGCCTCGTCCGGGCTCTGAAGGAGGAGGGGCACACCGTAGCAATGACGGGTGACGGCGTAAACGATATTCTGGCCATGAAGGATGCCGACTGCAGCATCGCCATGGCATCGGGAAGCGAAGTGGCGTCTCAGGTGGCGCAGCTTGTTCTCATGGACTCCAACTTTTCCGCCATGCCTACAGTCGTTATGGAGGGCAGACGGGTTATAAACAACATTGAGCGCTCCGCCTCTCTCTATCTGTGGAAAAATGTGTTTTCATTTGTCATGTCAATACTCACGCTGATTTTCACACTCACCTACCCGCTCACTCCATCGCAGATATCTCTTATGAGCTTTTCCACCATCGGAATACCGTCGTTTGTAATGGCGCTGGAATTTAACCGTGACCTTGTACGCGGAAAGTTCTTAAAGAGCGTACTTCTCCGGGCCTTCCCGGCAGGCATTACCGGCGTCATAGTTATATTCGCCGCATCAATGCTTGGCAGGCCCTTAAACTTCACTACCGCAGAGACCAGTACGATGTCGGCTTTCCTTCTTGGAGCCGTGGGCTTTCTCATGGTGTTCCAGACCAGCCGGCCCTTTAATGCTCTGAGGAAACTCCTTTTCGGCGTTTGCCTTGTGCTCTATGTCGGCTGTGCCATAATTCTGCCGGGAATGTTCAACATCTCCCCCCTGTCATGGCAGGCGTGGCTTGTGACAATTGCTTTAATTATCGCGGCTGTTCCAATATTTGCAATACTTGTCAAGGTATCCTACGCCATGGGGGCAAAGCGTCCTCCCAAATTTAAAATCAAAGTACCGGCAAAAGTTTCAGGAGAAGGCAAACACTCTTGATTTTAGAGCCTGTATATGATAATGTAAATATAACGTAACAAAATGAATGGAGCTTTTAAATGTTAAGAAAACCACCAAAAACCCCCAGTGAAAAAGCAAACCGTGCCACTTTGCGGATTATCGCCCGGCTTGCGGGCTGCGCATACCTTATATATATCCTATATCAGCTTATCAAAAACACAAACACGGAAGACTCCGGCATGTCACTTCCAGTTGTAATTATTATATCTGCCGTCATAATTATCATCTCTGTAATACTTATCGTACTCACAGTTATGGACTTTGTAAGCGGTCTTAAAAATCACGATTACAGTATGCATAAGTACTATCAGGAAGAACTCGATGAGCGCGGTCTTGAGTACAACGAAAACGGTGAGCTTGTTCCCAAGGGCACTGCCGCAAAAGCTGAAATCGACGGCGGTTCTGAGGGAGATGACTCCTCTGACGAAGAAGATGACACGCCCTCTGATGAGGACGAAGATTAAACTATAGAGCAGATTTAAAGGCGGCGGTTCTTTGGACCGCCGCCTTTTCAGAAAGAGCTGAAACTTTATTATGGCTGAATTTAGAAAAAACGACATCATAACATGTCAGATAGATGACTACACAACCGAGGGCAGCGGAATCGCCCATTTTGATGGACGGGTGATATTTATAAAAAACGCTATTGCCGGGGAAACCTGTAACGTGAAAATCCTCAAAGCCGGGAAGAACATATCTTATGGCAAAATAGAGCGTATAACTGTCCCATCTCCCGAGCGGGTTTTGCCCTCATGTCCAAATTTTCCAAAGTGCGGCGGCTGTAAACTCATGCATATGACATACGTGGAAGAACTGCGCTTTAAACAGGAAAAGGTAAACTCCGCGCTAAAGCGCATAGGCGGTCTCACCCTTGAAGTTGACGGCATAACGGGTTCAGACTCGTGTAATTCCTACAGAAACAAAGCCATATACGCCGTAAGCCGGCAGAACGGGCGCGCTGTAACGGGCTTTTTCCGCGAGCGCACCCACGATGTAATTCCGGCTGAAAAATGCCTCATACAGGACGATTATTCCGACCGTGCGGCCGCGGCTGTAAGGTGGTGGCTTGACAGATACTCTGTTCCACATTACGACGAAAAGTACGGCTCCGGCAATGTCCGCCATGTGTTCTGCCGCTGCGGCAAAAAGAGCCGCCAGGGACAGGTAGCGGTTGTTACCTTTACAAATGAGCTTCCACACAAAAGAGCCCTGATTGACAGAATTACAGAGCTGTGTCCGGAAACTGTCAGCATTGTGCACAATGTAAATACGAGCCGCGGCAACACCGTCCTTGCCGGACAGTTTAATACCATATGGGGCGACGACAGCATAACCGACACGCTGTGCGGATTAGACTTTAAGCTATCTCCCCGCTCGTTTTACCAGGTTAACAGCCCTCAGGCCGAGCGGCTGTACGAAAAGGCCATGGAATATGCCGACCTGAGCCCCACGGATACCGCTCTTGACCTTTACTGCGGTACCGGCACAATAACCCTGTGCCTTGCGCAAAGGGCAGGACGCGCCATCGGCGCCGAGATAGTCCCAGAGGCGATTGAGGACGCGGAGAAAAACGCCGGGGCAAACGGCATTAAAAATGTTGAGTTCATCTGTGCTGATGCGGACGAGGCCGCCTCTCATCTCGCAAGGTCTGGAATTCACCCGGACGTTGTTGTGCTCGACCCACCCAGGAAAGGACTTGCCCCAGCAGTTATAAGCACCGTTACCGCCATGTCTCCCAAAAGAGTGGTATATGTATCGTGCGACCCGGCCACTCTTGCCCGGGACCTAAAAATATTCAGCGGTCTCGGCTACACCCCCAAAAAAGCCCACGCCTTCGACCTCTTCCCCAGAACCCATCATGTTGAGACGGTATGTCTCCTAACCCGAGAAAAATCCGTCAAGAGCTACGCGTACGTTGACATCACCCCGTCGGAGCTTGGCATGGGCGGAAAGGTCAAGAAG
>CAJFTV010000083.1 GCA_904420055.1 Candidatus Alloscillospira gallinarum
CCTATGGTAAAGCCCCACAGGCCCCATCTGTACCCCTCGTTTTCCATGGACTCCGGCACGAGCTCTTTTATCACAACGTATATCATTGCCCCGGCTGCAAATGCCAGCAGGTACGGAAGTGCCGGCACCACTATTCTGGACAGGAGTATAGTCAGCATCGCCGCAATTGGCTCCACAACACCGGACAGCGCCCCATATCCAAATGCCCTGCCCTTTCTCATCCCCCCGCCGGCAAGCGGCATTGATACGATTGCACCCTCAGGAAAATTCTGGATTGCAATTCCTACGGAAAGCGCAAACGCCGCCGCAACGCCTACGCCGTCAGGCGCTGCCATGCCCGCGAATATTACGCCCACCGCCATACCCTCAGGTATGTTGTGCAGTGTGACGGCAAACAGCATCATAAACGATTTTCCAAATTTCTCTGTCTTCTTCGCAAATCTGGGTATCAGCTTGTCGGACAGCATGAGGAAACCGATACCGCAGGTAAACCCCACCGCCGCAGGCACAAATGACGCATACCCCATATGGGAGGACATGTCAATAGCCGGGATTATGAGCGACCAGACAGAGGCCGCTGTCATAACTCCGGCGGCTACGCCAAGCTGCAGCTTTTGCAAATGGGCACTTAATTTACCGCCCATAAAAAACACGCACATTGCGCCGAGAGTAGTCCCCAAAAACGGTATGAGCACTCCCGCAATTGTCTCTAAAAACATCATTTCACCACCTATTTCATAGTATCGGGAAATGATGTTTTTGTGACTGTCCCTGTATCCCTTTAAAAGTGTGTCACAGCCCGTACACATATTGTGATATTGCACTGTTTTGAGGTACATAATTAGTGCAATAAGTCAATTTTACAAAAATTCAAAATTTTTTACAAAAACCTATTGACAATATGCCCCCCTCCATGTATATTATAATTGTAATCAGTTCAGAGAACTGTTTAGGATAAAAATGATTTAACATCATCAGAAAGGAGTGAGTCCCGTGAAATAAGCGAAACCGGCTTCATCTGAAAATGGTGAATGGCCCGGAGGAGTTTATGAGAGATGTGTGTAATCTTTTTTATCAACTTAATTGAGGCGGCAAACGTTTCGGCCCGGTATTGAATGGAATAGATCTGAATGACATTTTTCGGATAAAGCGCCGGTGAGTTTGGTAAATTGGGTGCCGTACTTAAACGAAATGGAGGTTAACCAGTGATAGATCCCATCCAGATGAGATAACCCCTTGTTCCAGGTTTTGCGGAACAGGGGGTTATTTCGTTATGTTGACTTTTTATTCTGCTGTTATAACTTTCAATTGCTTCCCAGTCCCCGGGGAGCTTTTATTTTAATGTTTTTAAAATGTGCGCCGTAATTATGGTACAGCTTCCCGCGTTTACAGTAATTCTGCAATTTCCGCCTGTCACATACCAGTTTTTGCCCTCTCTTTTTATCTCACTATCCGGGCATTTAATTATATTTCGACAAAAGCACACCGGGTCGCAGTCCTCCGGCAGAGACAGATTTTTGCTTATGCGCTTTTCTCCCAGTGCTGTCGTGTGCAGTTTTGCAAGATTTTTAAAAAAACCGTTTACGCTCTCTGTCAAATACAGTTTCCCCTGTCATTTCAAATTTTCAGTCCCAGAAGCTCTCCAATTTTTTCCGGTACGGTGTCCCGGTTTACAGTATTCACCTCAATTACGGCGGTGTTTTCTGTACTCCGGACTGCGTCCAGAAAATTATTGTGCTCCGGCTTTACTACGGCTATTACCGGCCGCGGGTCTTTCAGCCGTTCTAAAACCGCATTGCAGAAATCCGGCGACCTCAGCTCCAGCCTCCCCAGCTCATCAAGCACTGTTATATCCAGTGTGCCAGACTGCTCCACAAGCTGTTTGCCAAATGTGTCAAAAGCGTCCGGCAGCGGGCACAGCCTGCCGCTCTCCTCTGTCGCAATCATGGCCGAAGTGCCGTCAGCAAAGCTTCTCATGTGCAGAGTTCTATACTTGCCGTACTCCCAGAAAGTGCGGAAGCCGTCGGCTCTAATGCCTGCCCGCTGCAAAAATTTATCTATGGCGGTGGATTTTCCCACCTGTACCATTCCAGTTACAAGTACGTGCATATTCTCAGTTTTTCAGGCTGTGCAGTGGCGCCGGAATATGTCCTCCCCGCCCGATAAAAGCGCTGCTGTCGTTTGGATTTACCGGCATGACCGGGGCCGTCCCCAGAAGTCCGCCGAAGTCCACAACATCGCCGACCTTTGTGCCGGGCGCCGGAATAATCCTCACCGCTGTGGTCTTGTTGTTAACAACGCCAATGGCGCTCTCATCAGCAATTATGGCGGAAATTGTCTCGGCCGGCGTGTCGCCGGGCACTGCTATCATGTCAAGTCCCACAGAGCACACACAGGTCATTGCCTCCAGTTTTTCAATGGTCAGCGCGCCCTTCTCCACGGCGGCAATCATGCCCGCGTCCTCAGACACCGGGATAAATGCGCCGGAGAGCCCACCTACACGTGACGAGGCCATGACCCCTCCCTTTTTTACCGCGTCATTTAAAAGCGCAAGGGCAGCAGTTGTGCCGTGAGCTCCCACAGATGACAGCCCCATCTCCTCCAAAATGTCAGCAACGCTGTCTCCTATTGCCGGCGTGGGCGCCAGAGAGAGGTCCACAATGCCAAAAGGCACGTTTAGCCTGCGTGAGGCCTCCTGCGCCACAAGCTGTCCCATTCTCGTAATTCTGAAGGCAGTCTTTTTAATAGTCTCGGCCACCACGTCGAACCCCTGGCCCTTTACCGCCTGAAGTGCATGATGAACCACCCCCGGTCCGGAAACACCCACGTTTATGACGCACTCCGGCTCGCCTGGGCCGTGAAAGGCTCCCGCCATGAAGGGGTTGTCCTCCACGGCGTTTGCAAAAACCACCAGCTTTGCGCAGGCCATACCGCCGTTTTCCGCCGTCATTGCCGCCGCTTCTTTTATTATCCTGCCCATTTTTGCCACGGCGTCCATGTTTATGCCCGCCCTTGTCGTGGCCACATTCACACTGGAACATACGCGCCCGGTGGCGGCCAGCGCCTCTGGAATTGATGCTATTAATATCTCGTCGCCTTTTGTACAGCCCTTGTGCACAAGCGCAGAAAATCCGCCGATAAAATTAACCCCTACTGTTTCGGCGGCCCTGTCAAGGGCCTTCGCCAGGGGAACATATGTATCTGCCTCACAGCTTTCCGCCACCATTGCGACGGGTGTTACGGAAATCCTCTTGTTAACTATCGGAATACCAAATTCCTTTTCAATGTCCTCGCCTGTTTTCACCAGGTTTTCGGCATATTTTGTTATCTTGTCATAGACCTTCCTGCAGCAGACATCGATATCCGGATGCGCGCAGTCCCGCAGGGATATCCCCATGGTTATGGTGCGTATATCCAAATGCTGCTGGTCTATCATTTCAATTGTCTGAAGTATCTCTCCTGAATTAATCATAATTCACCTCATATCCTGTGCATGGCGTCAAAAATGTCCTCGCGCTGTATGCGTATGGAGAGACAGCTCTCCTCGCCCTTTTCCTTGAGCGCGTTTGCAAGCTCTGCAAACGACACTTCGCAGGCTGACGTATCCACCAGCATAATCATGGTGAAATACTCCTGCAAAATCGTCTGGCTGATGTCAAGGATATTCACACCGTTTTCCGCCAGCAGTCCGCAGACAGAGGCAATTATACCCACGTGGTCCTTTCCAATAACCGTTACTATTGCTCTCATTTTTTCTCGTCCTCTCTTTTAATATTGAGTTCATCAAGCGTAAGCTCAAATGCCGGTATAAACTTCTCAAGGAAATAATCGACTTCCGGCATATCCATGGCCTTTAATTTGTCAAGGGTCTGCTCCGCGGCGAGGGAGAACTCTCCGCTCCCCGATTTAAGCTCCTCCAGACATTTTATATAGGCCGACAGCTTGTCCGCCGCCTTAACTATCTCCTCAAGCTCCCGGTCCTCTCCGCAAAGCAGCTCATGGTAAGCCGGCTGCAGCTCCCGGGGCAGGGTAGAAATCAGCTTTTCTGAGGCCAGCTTTTCCACCTCTTTGTAGGCGGTCATGATATCTGGGTTAAAATACTTAATCGGTGTAGGCATATCGCCTGTGTATATCTCCGATG
Organism: Candidatus Alloscillospira gallinarum; assembly: GCA_904420055.1. Classification (GTDB taxonomy): domain Bacteria; phylum Bacillota; class Clostridia; order Oscillospirales; family Oscillospiraceae; genus Alloscillospira; species Alloscillospira gallinarum. The sequence continues at coordinate 4,142 of CAJFTV010000083.1, forward strand.
CGTCGTGAAAAAGGGCAATCGTCGCCGCCCTGTCAGGGTTGCAGGGCTTTTTGAACACATCTCGGCGTATAATTGCCAGTGCATGGGCAATTACCGCAACCATGTGGGAGTGTTCCTGTACGTTTTCCGCAAAGCTGTTGCGCATAAGCGACCACCGGGTTATATTTTTCATTCTGGATATAAGCGCATAAAAACTGTACTCCATATCACCGCTCCAAACTTAATAATATATGTATAATAAGGCCCCGGAGTTTTCCTGTCAAGAAAAAGGCGCATGCCTGTAAAATATAGTCCGCTTCCTATGTATAAAAAGCCTGCCGATATTGTTATGCACCACAGCTGTATTTTTCAGGTGTTTATACACACAGGCCCGCCAAAACACCCGGGTGAAAATTTCACCCGGGTGCTCACATTTTTTACTTTTCCTTTTCGTTAAAGCATCCTTTTTTGCAGGCGGAACAATCTCCCCCGCAGCCTTTTCCCCTTTTCTTCCCTCTTACAGTGAAAAACAGCGCAAGGCCAATTAAAACGCATACAGCCGCGAGTATTATAATACTTGGCAGGTCCATGCCGCACCTCACATATCAAACGGGTCCCCGCCGCGGTCCTGTTCATGCTGCGGTGCTACATACCCTATCCGCGCGTTGTAGAAATGGGCATATGTCACCCCCATATAAGGCAGAAGATATACAGACACGAGTGGAATAAATATGAGCATCGTCACCATAGAATCCAGAAAATGCCACAGTATAAAAGACAAAACCATGATAAAATAAAAGCTCTTAAATCCCTGCATCAGGTTTCCCGACGCCCGCATGCAGCCATATCCCGACATTCCCGGATTGTCAAACATCAGATAATAACTCTGGCTGTACTTTATCGCCACAATTATGCCGGGTACTATAAAGAGCATGGACCACAGGGCAACAAATATTGTTCTGAGAAGAAGTATTACAAACGCACGGCCAAAAAACTCAAACCCGCACATAAGGTCAGATATTTTTGCCTCCTGCCCGCGGCTCACCTTCAGGCAGTATCCGGCAAAACCGATACCGAGGAAATTAATCATAAAGCTGAGGGCAAGAGCCAGCAGCAGCTCCCAAATCTCCGGCGAAGGCAGCATATGCAGCAGCTCGCTGTATCCCGGCATAATGCCCGCGTTTATCATGTCGTAAAACCGGTTAAAAAACTCGCCCATTCCCACAAGCTGGTTTATGAGATAGTTCATCACCGTGACCACTGCTACATATATTGCTGATGTAAAATACACCCTATATCTTGTGTTTCGCATACTAATCTTTGCCATCATTTTAAATGAGCCGCTCGTATACATTCTCCCACCTCTTACAGCATAGTTACATTGTATTGTACCACGCCCCAGGCAAAAATAATATTGCATTTTTGTAAATTTCAGCATAGTGATGAATTTTAGCTGTATTTTTCAGTACTTTGTGCGGTGTATATAGGCCATATTACTATTGACATGTCCAACTATAAATTGTATTATAGTAGCCGTCAGCAGTATTTCAGG
>CAJFTV010000084.1 GCA_904420055.1 Candidatus Alloscillospira gallinarum
AAGTTTATTAATTTAGCAATCTGTTAAAGATGCATCTGTTACATTGACAGCTCTGTTCTGGAGATGAGGTCGTTCTGGCCTGTCTCATGGAGCTCCACAAAGTACGCCGAGAAGCCGGCGACGCGGACAACGAGGTTTTTGTATTCCTCCGGGTTTTTCTGTGCCGCCCGGAGAGTGTCTGCCGATACCACGTTAATCTGCATTTCCATGCCGCCAAGACCAAAGTAGGTCTGAATAAGCTGTGTAAGCTTCTTTATTCCCTCTTCACCCTGGAGGCAGGAGGGGCTGAACTTCATGTTCAGGAGCGTACCGTTTGCGTACTCGTCCTGTTTAATCTTGGAGACGGACAGCAGTATGGCGGTGGGGCCGTGGGTGTCCATCTGCTGAGGCTGGGATATACCGTCTGCCAGAGGGTCGCCTGCGTTCCTGCCGTCAGGAGTTGCCGCGGTCATAAATCCAAACATGACGTTTGTTGTAACCGGGTACAGACCGGCAGAGTAGCCGCCGCGGGGACCGGTGCAGGAGGTAACTGCCTTCTGGAACACGTGTCCAGCCCAGTTGGCCCACTGGTCGACCTCCGGGAAGCCGTTGCCGTAATGGGGAGCCTGATTTTTAATGAACCTCTGGAGTTCCTCATATCCCTTCCAGTTGTTTATAAGGGCGTCGTAGAGCTCTCTTGTTGTACACTTTTTGGTGTCAAAGCAGAGGTATTTAATCATGGCAAGTGAGTCGGCCACGTTTCCTATGCCCACGCCGGACATACCGGTGGAGTTGTATCTGGCGCCGCCCCACATGACGTCCATGCCTTTTTCCATACAGCCGTCCATTGTGGCGGAGACCACCGGCAGAGGCAGTATCTCACGGGCGATATACTCAAAGGAGTTTATGTTCATGGCGTGCCACTTTACAAAGAAGGTTATCTGCTTTTCGTATGCGTCAAGAACCTCCTGGAAGGTCTTCATGTCGTAGAGATAGCCGGTTGCAAGACCCACCCTGTTGGGATTTACCTCTGGAATTTCCTGTCCCTCTTTTGGTGCGCCCATCATAAGGGGCATGGGGAGGTGTCCGTCGTTTATACCAAGCCACAGGGCGTTTGCAAGGTTAATGTAAGACTCCGTGCCCGTGCCGCCGGGGCAGGCCCACTCATCGCCGCAGCCGGCGGGCTCAACACAGCCGATAAGGGTGTAGTTGCGCGCGCTCTTTAATGACAGGCCGCGGTTTAGAAGTGCCGGGATAATGGCATCGTCACTTTCAAATGTGGGAACGCCGCCGGCAATTTTTGTTGTCTCAATTGCAGCCTCCCACAGCTCCGGCGGGGTGTTTTTGTGTATTCTCAAGGCCTGCGGTGGGTCGTGGAGAACAAGGCGTCCCGCCGTCTGAAGCATCATATATGTCACGGCGTTTGATGCGTCGTTGCCATTTTCGTCCACGCCGCCCATTGTCATGAGCTGGCCGGAGGTGTAACCGGGGTTAGACTGGGTTGCGCCGTAGCTCCAGGGCTTGTTCATCTCCGCTACCTTCAGGTAGAAGAGGTCCATAATCTCCTGTGCGTACTCGGGCGTTATGCGTCCTGCGGCGATATCAGCGTCGTAATATGGCCCGAGGTACTGGTCAACACGGCCGAAGCTTATGCCGTGCATGCAGGCGTCAAGGCACATGCATGTCTGATACATGAACAGCGTCTGCACTGCGTCAACAAAGTTTCTTGCGGGGTTCTCAACTGTCCAGTTGAGTGTATCCACCATCATTTCAAGCTCTTTCTTCCTGTCGGGGTCTTTCTCAATGAGCATTTTTTCCTCGGCCAGCTTTGCATAGCGCTTTGTGAGTGTAATAATGCCCTCGCACACAATGGATATGGCCCTGTAGAAGTTGTAGTTGTCGATGGTTTTGCCGGGAAGGCCAGCGTCCACCAGCTCCTGCATCTTCTGCTCGGCCTCTTCCTTTATGGCCTTAAAGCCCTTTCTTATTGCGGTGTTGTAGCCGGTTGCGAAATGTCCAACAGGAGACTGGGTCTGTCCCTTGGGGCCGAACATGGTAACGCCGTTTCCGGCATAAGGGAGGTACTGGTCTATTATCTGGGCGTCGGTCTTGGCGCTCATACACTCTGTCATCCAGTAGTCTATTGTGTCCAGTACGTACTTTTTATCCTCGTCAGAGATGATATATGGGTCAATATCGCGGGTGGAGATATAGCCCGTCTCAAGCTCTTCCTTCAGCCAGTCAACGCTGTTTTCCGGGTACAGGGCGCAGGCGCGGTATTTTGAGGACTGAGCCCCCACGATAACCTCGCCGTCGTCAATTCTGACGGGGATTTTTTCGCATATCTCTCTGAAGCACTTGGCTCTTCTCAGAATACCCTCAAGCTGGGGGTTGTTCATATAAAACTCTGTGATTATGCGGTATCTTGCGATGCATATCTCAGGTTTTGTGTTACGATACTTTTCCCGCATTTTCGCAACGCGGTCAGAAATCGGTTTTAACGTATATGCCATATGGGTCTCCTCCTTAATATTATTTCTTGATTAAATTATATCATATTCGGCGGCACATGTAACGTATAACATCATGCAAAAATTTTATGTACATTGTCTAAATAACATACTGTCATACCGCGCCTGTTTCAGCGTGTATTTGTAACATCTTACATTTTTGCGGGCTTATTTCAGTGCAGTGTTGAATATTGACGACAAAATCGTGTTTACTATATAAT
>CAJFTV010000085.1 GCA_904420055.1 Candidatus Alloscillospira gallinarum
CAAAAAGCGCCCTGAAATGACTTTGCAGTTACAGAAAACTCTGTAGTCAAAGCCGTGTCAGGGCGTTACTTTTTATTTTTTAATATCCATGTGCCTCTTTTAGCATCATGTCCTTAACTTTCATGAGACGTATTTGAGTACTACGCTCGTTCTCGTCCAGCTTCATGGTAATATACTTGATATTTTCCTGAAGTTCCGGAATCATCACATGCTCCAGCGCGTTCACACGCCGCCGCGTCTTTTCAATCTCAGTCGCCAAAAGCTGACAGGACTTTTCCGTCTCAGCAAGTTTGAGAAGGTCAGGCAGAATTTTTGAAAGGGCCTCCACCGCCTCGTCCAGCTCTCCTGAGGTAAAAGCAAATCCATAGGAGAAGATGTCCCCCTCGTTGGGCGTGCGGGTCTTATAGGTAAACTGCGGTATTTCAACGCTCATTACATTTTTTGTGCCGCACTCCAAAAACACCTCCTGCTTTGGAGCAAGAAGAGCCGTATTTAACGCCTCGTCCTGCATGGCAGCCCGGGCCAGCATAAACCGCTTATTAGACACCTCAAGGCTGTCTTCCACCCGTTTTCTAAGGACTTTATTTTCCCTTACAAGGTCCAGAAACTGCCGCATAAGCTCATCGCGCTTGTCTTTTAAAAGCTTATGTCCGCGCAGGGCCGTTGTCAGCTTTTTCTTGAGCCGTGTCAGCTCCATGCGGGTAGGATTTACATTAGTCGCCGCCAAAAGCCGTCACTCCTTCCCCTTTGCAGTATCTCCCTTATAATACTCGTCAAGGAACTCATCTTTAATCCTCTTCAGCTCACTTCTGGGCAGCATAGACAGAAGTTTCCAGCCAATTGACAGCGTCTCCTCAATATCCCTGTTGGTATTATACCCCTGAGAGACATACTCATTTTCAAATGCGTCAGCAAACCTGGCGTATAGTTTATCAATGTCTGTGAGCGCCGCCTCACCTAAAATCACCATCAGTTCCTTTGCGTCCTTGCCTCTTGCATATGCGGCAAAAAGCTGGTTCATGGTGTTTGCGTGGTCGGCGCGGGTCTTTCCCTCACCTATTCCCTTGTCCTTAAGCCGGGACAGAGAGGGCAGCACGTCAATCGGCGGGGTAACACCCTTGCGGTACAGTTCACGGCTCAGTATAATCTGCCCTTCGGTTATATACCCGGTTAGGTCAGGAATTGGGTGTGTCTTGTCGTCCTCCGGCATTGTGAGTATGGGTATAAGCGTAATGCTGCCCGTCTTGCCCTTCTGCCGTCCTGCACGTTCATACAGGGAGGCAAGGTCCGTATACATATAACCAGGATAGCCTCTCCGTCCGGGAACTTCCTTTCTTGCGGCCGATACCTCCCGCAGCGCGTCTGCATAGTTTGTAATATCTGTCAAAATAACCAACACATGCATATTTTTCTCAAACGCAAAATACTCCGCCGCCGTAAGCGCCATTCGCGGCGTAGAAATCCTCTCAATTGCGGGATCATTTGCCAGGTTTATAAAAAGTGCCGTGCGGTCTATCGCCCCTGTGCGCTTAAAGTCCTCAATGAAGAAATTTGCCTCTTCAAAAGTAATGCCCATAGCGGCAAATACAACCACAAACGGGTCGTCCGTGCCGCGCACCTTTGCCTGGCGGGCAATCTGCGCCGCCAAATTTGCGTGGGGCAGTCCGCTTGCCGAGAATATGGGAAGCTTCTGTCCGCGGACCAGCGTGTTCAGCCCGTCAATGGCAGATACTCCTGTCTGTATAAACTCCTGAGGATAATTTCGGGCGGCGGGATTCATGGGCAGTCCGTTTACATCATTCCGGCTTTCCGGCAAAATTTCAGGACCCCCGTCTATGGGCTGGCCCATTCCATCGAATATCCGTCCCAGCATGTCCTCAGATACGCCCAATTCCATAGTCCGCCCCAAAAAGCGTACGCGGCTGCTCTCAAGATTTATGCCTGTTGAGCTCTCAAAAAGCTGTACCAGTGCGTTGCCTCCGTCAATCTCAAGCACTTTGCAGCGTCGGCGCTCGCCGTTTTTCAGCTCAATTTCACCCAGCTCGTTATATGTTACGTTTTCAACGCCCTTCACCAGCATAAGAGGGCCGGCAACTTCCTGTATGGTGCGATATTCTTTTGACATCAGAACTCCTCCTTTTGCCGGGCGTTTTCAATTTCCGAATCAATCTCCCCGGAAATTTTTGCAAATTCGTCCTCTGCCGACATATCATTTGTGTACTTAAAACGGCCTATCTGCTCTCTAACCGGCAGTCCAACCAGCTCATCAACGGAAATCCCCTGATTCAGCGCCTCCACACACCTGTCGTAAAATCCAAGTACCAGCAGCATCATAAGCCGCTGCTTTTTAAGCGACGTATAGGTATCTACCTCGTGAAATGCATCCTGATGCAAAAAGTCCTCACGAATTGACCGGGCGGCCTCCAGCTTCAGCCGGTCAGGCGCCGAGAGGGCGTCCATACCCACAAGCTTTACAATCTCCTCCAGCTCCGACTCTTCCTGCAAAATTCGCATGAGCCGCGCCCTCAGTTCCATCCAGTCGCCGCCTGCGGCGCTGTTAAACCAGTCTGCCATCGTGTCCACATAAAGGGAATAACTGGTAAGCCAGTTTACCGCCGGGAAATGCCGCTTATATGCCAGGGAGGAGTCAAGGCTCCAGAACACTTTTACTATGCGCAGCGTCGCCTGGGACACAGGCTCAGATATATCGCCGCCCGGAGGAGATACTGCCCCGATAACCGACAGCGCCCCCTCTCGGCCGTCACTGCCCAGGGCAATTACGCGCCCTGCACGCTCATAAAACTGGGCAAGGCGGCTGCCAAGGTACGCGGGATATCCCTCTTCACCGGGCATCTCCTCAAGCCGCCCGGACATCTCCCTGAGGGCCTCCGCCCAGCGCGAGGTAGAATCTGCCATAAGGGCCACGGAATAACCCATGTCTCTAAAATACTCCGCTATTGTAATGCCGGTGTAAATTGACGCCTCACGGGCGGCAACCGGCATGTCGGAGGTATTTGCAATCAGTACAGTGCGCTTCATGAGGGAATATCCTGTTCTGGGGTCAACAAGCTCCGGGAACTCGTTTAACACGTCCGTCATCTCGTTTCCGCGCTCCCCGCAGCCTATATATACAACGATATCCGCATCGGCCCACTTAGCAAGCTGGTGCTGTACAACCGTCTTGCCGCTGCCAAAAGGCCCCGGGACGGCGGCCACGCCGCCCTTTGCAATGGGGAAAAGCGTGTCAATCACGCGCTGTCCTGTCACAAGAGGACAGTCCGGGGACAGCTTCTGCCCATATGGCCGCCCCTGCCGCACAGGCCACTTCTGCATGAGGGTTATGGAAATTTCACTTCCGTCCTCCCCCTCCAAAACTGCCACGGCGTCCGTTACATGGTAATCTCCTTCGGTCACGGACTTTACTTTTCCGCCGGCGCCGGGGGGCACCATAATCTTGTGAAGAACCACCTCTGTCTCCTGTACGGTCCCTATGACATCGCCGCCGGACACAATATCTCCCGGCTTCGCCTCCGGCACAAAGTGCCACAGCGGGGCGCGCTTGAGCGATGGCACCTCCACACCCCTCTGCAGGCTGTTTCCCGACACCTCCATAATATCGTCCAAAGGCCGCTGAATACCGTCGTATATGCTCCCTATCAGTCCGGGGCCAAGCTCAACGCTTAGCGGCTCGCCAGTGGATTCCACGGGTTCACCGGGTCCAAGCCCGGAGGTCTCCTCATATACCTGAATGGAGGCGTCGCCCCCGTGAATTTCAATAATTTCACCGATAAGGCGCTGCTCGCTGACGCGGACAACGTCAAACATGTTTGCGTCACGCATTCCCTCGGCGATAACCAAAGGCCCGGCAACCTTTCGGATTACACCTCTGCTCATAGTCTTCCGTCCTTTCCGGGTCCCGCGCCTGGCACAGGACCGCTTTGAATGTATCCCGACTTAACCGCGCTTATACCGGCTAAGTCAGACTTCATATATGCACCGCAGACGAATACGTACACCCGCCCGCAGGAATGTCCGGTTTAAATAATATCTGCTCCCACTGCCTGCTCTACAGATTTTTTAACCATCTTCATTCCAATCCCTGTATTTCCAGACACTCCCGGAATTGGAATAATTGCCGGCAGAGGCCGGCTTTTCCAATAGTCCATTTCTGCCTCTATCCGGCTTGCCAGATCCTCTGTGATATATATAACAGCATAGTCACCTTCTGCCAGCTGACGCAGGTATCTTGCCCCCTCCTCGGCGGTCTCCGCCGGGTATATGTCAAGGCCAAGAGACGCAAACCCGTATATGCTGTCCCTGTCTCCCAAAACCGCAACTCTATACATACATCACCCTGAGCCTTTCCTGTACATCTCCGGTGTCCAGCCCATTTCTCTTGGCAGACAGAATAATTCTCACCATTGAAATTTCATTCTGCCGTGCGAGATAATACGCCGCCACCGGCCCTAATGTGAACGGATTTGCCTTTTCACCCTGTATAAGGGACATAATTCTGTCGTCCCGCCACTTGTCAAACGCCGAAGCTCCGGCTTTCATCGCAGGTATTGCGTCGGCATAGGGCGTATATACAATATAGCCCTCTATACCGTCCATACCGCTCTGAGACGCCTCTATCAGCCGTCTGATGTCAAGTGTCCGGCACTCCGCCAATGCCTCAGTTAAAAAGGGCTGTGGCCTGCCGGTCAAAACCGCCCGCTGTACAATCTTTAAATCTGCCGCCGCCACAAAGAGCTCTGCATATTCCTTAAGGAGTGCACATTCAGACTTTCCTCCCTCGCGATAAATTGCCTCCAGTGCAGCCCGGTCAAGCTTTACGTCGCACATCTGCCCGTCTTTAGTACTCAGCAGGATATGCTGCGCCTCTTTAAGAGGTACGCCAATCCATTCCGGAAGCCCGGAAAAATCATTTTCCTCCACCGCTTTTAAAAGCTGCTCAGGTAAAACAGAACCCCCGGGCAGAAAAACACGGTCCGCTTTTGTTCCTGTGACAACTGATTTCACAGCCGCCTTGGCGTTATTAAAATCTGCCGGCAGGCTAAATATCTGAAATAACTCCGGCTCCGGCAGAAGCTCCTCCATGAGCCGCCACGTCTTTTCCGCCTCCAGAGAGAGTATTTCCTCCGCAGTGCCGCCTTCCCAGCCGAGTGAGCGCAGCACATGCAGGCACTCCTCATATGTCTTTGCCGACAAAAGCTGCTCTAAATTCTGCCGGTTTAAAAGAGTCGGTTCCAAAGCGTGCACACGGGCAGCGGCATATGTATATAACTCCGGCATGGCTTTCCTCCTTTCACAGTTTACTGCCGTCAATCGGCAAAGAGCAGCCTGTTAGCAAGGTCCTGGAGCTGTTCCCGCCGGTCATCAAACAGGGCTTTGAAAGTACAGTTCTCCTCAATCCCGCCGTATACAAGGATAAATCCTCCCTCAAATGACGCGTCCGGTGCGGCGGACACTGTAAGCTCTGCCCCCTTTGGGAGAGCAGCGCCAAGTTTTTTCTCAAAATCTGGCGGCAGCCGTTCAAAATCACGGCGGCTCAGCAAAAGTTCTCCCCTCTGCGGCATCGCCCGCTTTGACGCCAGGCTTACTATTACTTCAAAGTAATCTTCATCATTTAAGTCATACAGAGAGCTCTCCGCGGCCTTTATTATCCCGCTTATAATCTCCTGACGTGCAGATAAAATTATTTCTCTTTCCCGGCGGCGCGCTGCGGATATCACTCTACCGGAGGCATCCCTTGCCTCGTTTTCCACTCCCCGCATGATTTCGTCATGACGGAGTGCAGCCGCGGCCTTTCCTCGCTCTAAAATTTCCGATGCTTTATCTTGGGCATTTTTGAGAATGCTGTCGGCGTTTTCCCGCCCGTCTCTGCGTATGGACTCCAAAATGGTGTCAAGACCTGTCACTTATACAGCACCTCCCTCAAATTCAAAAACTCCATCACAGCGGCAGCTTGCCAATATTTGCCACAGCCAGAAGAGATACAAGAAGTGCAAGCACAGCATATGTCTCTACCATGGCCGGCAGGATAATGGATTTACCGAACTGGTCAGGCTTTCTGCTAAGCATATTTATGCTTGCAACAGATGCTCTTGCCTGACTCTTCGCCGACCACAGTCCCACAAATCCCATAGGCAGACAAGCGCAGAAATAGAGCAGTCCCTTTATAAAACTAATATCAGCGCTTCCGCCGAGAATACCAATATTAGAGAGAGTCAGAAATGCAATAAGAAGTCCGTAAATACCCTGTGTACCCGGAAGCAACTGCAAAATAAGTACTTTTCCGAATTTACTGGGGTCTTCCGTCAGAGCACCGGCTGCGGCCTCACCCGCCATTCCAACGCCAATAGCTGAGCCTATACCTGAAAGGAGCGCAGCAAGTACCGCTCCAAGGAGAGCCAGGGGCACACCCATATTGTTTAAAATTTCCATGAATGTCATGATTTGTTTTCCTCCTTGATTTTGTAATATTTTGTATGAGCCGCAAATGGCCTGAATTTCTTTCCGCCGCCCTCATAAAACTTTCCGAAGAATTCCACATACTGCAGGCGGTTTGTATGTACATACGCGCCAAGGACATTTATCCCAATATTAAGCGTGTGCCCTATGATAAATACAACCGCGAATACGACAGCTCCCACAGGGCCGCCGCCAATCATGGCGCCCATCTGATTAAACACAGACGCTATAACTCCCGTGGCCAGACCGAGGGCAAGAAGCCGTGAATATGACAGGATATCACTAAGATAACCGGAAACATTATACAGTCCATAGATTCCCTTCAAAAGCCTCTTTCCCGGATTCTTGGAATCTCTACCTGATGTAAGGAGTATACCGGCAGCGCCTGTACCCGCGCATATCGCGGCCACTGTCCCACATAGCTTGGGAAGTGTGAACCCGAGGCCAAGCATTTCCGACGCCATATCCATTGTGAGCAGGTACACAATCCCCCCGCCCACCAGGAGATACCAGAAAACCACATCATATACGGCGTCTTTCCACTGTCCTGCCTTGACACACTGGTAAAATTTAACGCCAAGTCCAACAAACAGATGTATTATTCCTATAAGAAAAGAGAAAACCAGAAGCCGCATCGGCTCGTTCAGCGGTACAAACCACAGGGCCGGGATTGTCACTGTACGTCCAAAAAAAGTACTGGATATAACAGTTATCGCGTCCCCGAAATAGCTGCCGAACATAATGCCCCAGAACATCGTGGAAATTCCGGAATACAAAAACATCTTAAGGGATTTTTTAAGCCCGCTCTCCATATTTTTAAATTTTGACAGCACTATTGCGCAGCCAACCGTCATAATCAGCCCATAGGCTGCATCTGATAGCATAAGGCCAAACAAAATATAGTAAAAGCACGCCATTGGCGTACATGGGTCTACCTCTCCTCTGGTGGGCAGGCCATATCCCTCCAATACTGGCTCCATTGGAGAGGCGAAGCCATTGTTCTCCAGCACTACCGGCGTTTCCTCGTCCTCTTCTGGCTCCTCGGTTTCTACAAACACAGTAAAGCTTTTTGTAAGTTCTTCCTCCAGCTCAGCTACATTCTTTGCCGGCACATAACCGGTAATAATAAATGTACGTCTGCTCTGCCTGAGTATGGACAGCACCTCGCATTTTTCAATCTGCATGGAGCAATAGTCATGCAAAAAACAAAGCTCCTCCCGCTGACTGCCGTAGCCTTTCAGCTTTTCCTCAACTACCGTAATGGTTTCCTCATTGCTTTTTATTTGAACTGATATATCTGCCGCCTGCTTCGACGGCGGATCCTTCCCTGGATTTTGAGGCCACGAAAAACCCATCGCGCGCAATGCCGTCTCTACCACATCTCTATTATCCTTCAGGCACAGGACAAATACACACGTCTGCTGCGGCTGAGTACTCAGCACCTCCGCCTCAACCGCGCTTGCCTCCGGAGCCATTTCCGCCAACCGGGTTAAAATGTCCTCCCTTGTCATCAGCTGTGGAAATGTTCCGATAAACACCGCTGTCTCACGCGTCCCCCTCAGCTCCATGGAAATATCAAGCTCCAGCCATGGTGCGAGCTCTTCCAATTTCGAATGAAGCCTCAGTTGTTCCGCCCTGCAGTCCTCCAGCTCCCGCGCAAGCTTAATAATACTGTAAGCCGCCGCGCCGGTATCTGCGACCCTCTCAGCAGATTTTCCATATTCTTCCGGCGAAATGCGCCGCCGTCCCTCGAGCGCCGACAGCATCGACTTTTTCGCAGGACAGTACACATCCAAAATCTCAAGCGCCTGTTCGGCCGCTCTCTGGTCAGCCTGAAACCGGTCAATATCCGTCCGGGTATCAAGCTCCTCTGAAAATCTGCCGTCCGGAGGCTGCTGAATTATTTCTACAACACCGCGGCGCTGAAGCATATCCAGCACATCTTTCCGCTGGGCTTTCATCCCATATATTGAAATACGCCGCATGGCAAGTACCGCCATATTTTCCCTCCTTTTCCGCAAAATAAAAAACGTCAGGACAAAACTGCGCGCACGAGCTCATCTATGGCTTCGTCTCTTCTGGCACCAGCCCGCTTACGCAGGTTATCTGCCTCTTTGCGCGCGCTTTCCTCCACTGTCCTGGCGGTATTTTCTGCATCGCTTTTCACTTTTTCTATCTGCCTGCGCCGCTCGTCCTTCGCCTGTTCTTCAGCAAGTTTTACAAGCGCCCTGGCTTCTTTTTCTGCCTTTTCCACAATACCCTCAGCCTGTCTGCGGGCCTCCTCCTCCCATTTCTGGGCATCGTTTTCCGCCTCCAGCACAGCCTGAATAGTAGCCTCTGCCATTTGTCTCCACCACCTGTCAAATCAGCTGTCTGCTTTCACAAATTTCTTCCTGATATGTCGAATGTAATACTATTTTATAATCAGTATCGTACAAATAATGATTATATTATAATCACTTTTTGTGTAAAAGTCAAAAATCACTTTTATATTTTATTCCAATAGTTTTGTAAAATATAACTTTTCTCAGATATATAAATTTCACTTTATACAACAGGTAAAGCCCATGTACCGGTCAACACCGCATATGATAAAAGTCCAGCGGCAAGCCGGTATGCTGCCGCCGGACTTTCGATTTTAGCAATCAATACTTGCCATAAAGCTCCAGTGTTTCAAACATTGCCTCAATATTTTCCCTCGGTCCATAGTCAATACAGCAGCTTGTCGAGAACATATAACCTCCGCCGGGGGCCATGATATCAAGTACCTCCTTAACCTTATCCTTTACTTCATCTACCGTGCCGTTTGTCAGAGTGAAAATCGGAAAGCCTCCCATTATGCAGCAATGTCCGCCGAGTATCCTTTTCGCCTCTTTCAGGTCAACCTCCTCGAACAGATAAATGACCTTTTTATCCGGGACATCCGCCAGATATTTAAGTCTTGTTGTATATGAACCCTCACAAAATACAATCGGCGTCAAACCATTATCCACCATTGCAAGTATCCACTGCTGGAGATACGGCCAGTAGAATTCACGGTAAGTGTTATCTCCTATGAAATTGTCAAATCCCTTGTGGAGCATTACCCATGCGAATCTGCTGCCCGTCGCCTTTGAGATAGACAGTGAATGGTCTATGTGATACTTAACAAACCGTGACAGAGCCCGCTTTACATTTTCAGGCTGCTCCATCAGGTCTGGCATCAGTCCAAACGTCCCCCTCATATAATCGCCAAGCATGTCAAACGCTGTAGCGCTGCCGCCTCCGGACAGGAATGGGAATCCCATTGCCTTTATGTCGTTTACAAGCTCGCTCTTGTACTTCCGGTATGCGGCAATTTCCTCCGCGCATGCCTTAAGCTTATCGTACATTTTCAGCATTTCCGGTTTTGTAAATTCGGAAATATACTCTGTCACATGTGTAGCCATCATGGGATAATTGAGATTTGAAAGCGGTTCAAATGTTGTAGACACACGGCTGAGGTATTTGCCTATGACAAACTGTATCGGAGTATTGAGGTACTCGTCATATTCGTCCTCCTCCATTGTGGCATACTCAATAAACTGATACGGAGCATTGTCGTCCAGTCCTTTTGGGTCTCCGGGCCAGCGTACATTCTTAATGCCTGCGAGCTCATATGCCTTTGCCGGATATGTAAAGCCGTCTGTACTTCCCACGTCTGGGGAAAACTCCCGAAAAAGCCTTTTGTAGCACTCCGCCGCCTTGTCATACTCCCGCATGGCCTGCGCCCTTGTTATCCCGTACTCCATATACGGCCACGTGTCAAACCGCGTGCAGTTTGGTACACGCGATGTCTCCTTCAGCTCAATCGTGTCGCAGATAAGCTGCCACCGCTCATTATAGAGTTCTTCAGCAGTCTTCAAATTAAAGCACTTCCTTTCCAAATTCTGTCTCAAATCAGAAAACATACGCGGCAATTGTGAACAGGCCCCAAATCATGATAAAGTGTACTACGCATACAATCAGTCCCTTTGTCCACAAAAACTTCCTGTCAAGCATAACGCATTTCTGTCCGTGAAGTATGGGGGCGGAGCCAGAGGCAGACGGCGTCAGAAATGCGTACATATCCGCCATCATAAGTCCCGCAGCAAACATAGTCACGTTTATCCCGCTATCCTGGATAAAGCCTCCTAAAAACGGGGCCGACAACGCCACCGCAATCATGCCTATGGCCGTATTGCTCATGAAGTTTGTAAAAATAAGAGTAAACAGCAAAACAATTAGGAAAAAAACAGGAAAACTGTTTGAGCTCAAAACGCTGCCAAACACTCCGGAAACCCAGTCCTGTATGCCCGCGTCCGCCGAGGAGACAAGCGTACCTATCAGCGAAAATCCGCACATTGCAAATATCGTGTTGTAGTCTACCCCCTTGCCAAAGGCAGTTATTGGGTTAACTGCCGGCTTTCCATCGACGCGTATTACACATAACACGGCAAGACAAATTGCAAACCACGTGGTCTGGGTTATGCCGTTTATGAAATCCGTCACGGTATTGCCCGCGGGCAGCAGCGCGATTACAACGCCGTAAAGTATGGAAATTGCAAAGACTATTGTAACAATAGCCTGCTGCTTATTTAACTTTGTATTGGACATTCCCTCCATCTTGGTGACATCAAGCTTAGTCAGGCCGCTCATATCCACGCGGAACACAAACTTGAGAAGCAGACAGAAAACTATAGCTGCGAGAATACCAAAAACTATCATTGCAAGCATATAGAACACAAAGTTCATCTGTACTCCAAACTGGGAAATCATGGCGTTAAGAGAACCGAATACAATGAGCGGTATGCCCTTATATGGTATTACGGACATTCCCACACAGGCAGAGATATACACACCGAACACATTGAACTTCATCCAGTCGCTGTCTTCGGCATAGTTTAAATCCCGGCGTATTGCATCAAGCATCTTATAGTAGAAAACAATGCCTCCAAGTCCGAGAAAGGCTCCCGCAAAAATCGAAGCCATCTGAAGCATGAATGTAAACAGCATGGGCCTGCCCTGTGCCCATTTCCGGGTTATGAGGTATCTTGCTATTACATCTCCGGCGCCGCAGTCAACAAGCCCCTGGCACAACGCATATACCAGAATAAGCTGGTATATCATTGAGCCGCCCCATGTCTGGGCGATTATCTCCGCACCGCTTAAGTACCCGGTGAGCTGTATGGCAAAAAGTGCCAGAGTCGCCGAGAAAATAAACGAAAACCCTGTGCTCGCCAGAAATACCAGTGAAACAAATATACATATAACCTGTACGCCAAGGCGTGTGACAGGTCCCCACGTAGGAAGTATGTTTCCCAGAAGGAACATAAAGATAAGTCCGATTAAAAGCTTAATTATCCGCGCCACGTCAATCTTATTTTCCTTTGCCACTCTTGTCACAACCTTTCAATAAAACTCGTGCAAGCTTTGGTAACAGATAAATATTCAGTTATAAACTCTTTCTCTCATGTGCTTGGCGTTTACGGCGAATGGGCCGTAAAAACAGATAAATCAGAAAATCTTAAATCCCTTAATTCCGGCATAGTCACCGGGTGCCACGTAAATTTCACCCTCAGCCTCACGGAGTTCTGCCCAGAAGCCGTCGCAGGGCTTGTCAAGCGGCACTCCCTCTTCCTCTATTAAACAGCGCCGGACCTCACGCCCGTCAATATCCCGCGGGCGCACCCCCTGCTTTAGCGCCATATCGGCTGCGACTCCTGCCGCATGACCCGTACCCATAGCTGGCCCGATTATGCGCATTGCCCCGTTTGCGTGGAATTCCGAGGAGCAGCACCGGCCTACCACAAGGAGATTGTCAACACCTTTTGGCAGAAGGCTCCTGTACGGTATCTCACAGTAATCTCTCGGATTCGGACGCACCTCCATACCCTCCGGTTTTCCAAACGGGTGCATTTCTGCGGAACAGCCAGTCTGTATTGTCACAGCGCTTCCCTCCGGCTTTACCATGTGGTAGTGTCGCTGGAACACGAGATTTCCACTTGTTGGGTGGTGTGCGTCAAGGACCTCCGGGAAGCGTGCAATACCGTCCTCAAACTTCGTGCCGCAGCAGACATCCGCGGCCTTCAGCATATACTCACCGAATATGCGCCGGCTGTCGCGCACACCGGGAAGCGAGCCCGTGCCCACAATGCGCACATTCTCAAAGCCGGGTACGCACTCCCTCAAAAATTTGTGGAACCCCTGCATAAGCTGGTGCTGCTCTATGGTCTGACGGCTTATATCCTCGCAGTCAGTGTTGTGGCAGTAGTAGCTGTGGAATGAAAACGTGCAAAAATCGGCGTTGTCCATAGGCGTGTGCGGTATGAGCACCCTGAAAAATCCGCTGCTTTTGTTGCACACGTGGCGGACAAGCTTCCCAGCCTTTATCCACTCCTCCTCCAGCACATAGACAAGAGGCAGCGGATGTTCAACGCCTTCGTCAAGCTGTTTCTGCCGGTACTCATTTTCCGCCTCCTGATATTTTATGAGATTTGCTCCCGACCAGCGGGACCCAAGGGTCGTGGAGAGGTTAAGCCCGGCAAAGTCCGCGCCGCCTACTTCATACGGCACTCCGGTCATGGCGGCAAGATCCGCATCTCCGGTACTGTCTATAAAAAGCCGTGCGCTGACGGCCATAACACCGCCCTTTGTGTGAAAGAGCACTCGTTTTATGCTGTCTCCTTCAATCTCGGCGTCCATACACGTTGCGTCATATATCACCCTTGCCCCTGCCTGCACTACCATGTTTTCCAGAACAAACTTTCCATATTCCGGCTCAAAACTCGGATTTCTGTAATAATCCTTCGTCTTGTCCCGTTTGAGCTGCCCTGCCTCTTCCAGCTTCTTTGTAAATTCAAGGCATATTCCCTCAATATTTCCGGCTATCTGCGGCACATAGCCGTTAGTGGCAAGTCCTCCCAGGGAAACCCCTTTTTCAAAAAGTATAACATGTAGTCCGCGGCGCGCAGCGCAGACTGCGGCTGCACATCCTCCGACACCTCCGCCAATAATCGCCAGGTCACAATATAGCTGTTTTTGTACATTCTGCATGATAACCCTCCTTTATTTTTCGGCTTATTCGCCATATAATACACAATGGCCTCTGCTATAATAATAAGCAGAGGCCATTTAACATGCAAATCAAATATTAAAAATTGTTTTCCAAATCAGAAACCTTTCTCCCGTATCTCCCTTGCAAAATTTCTCACACAGTCTCTCAG
>CAJFTV010000086.1 GCA_904420055.1 Candidatus Alloscillospira gallinarum
AGCCGCATTTCAAAGGCCGCCTTTACAAGCCTGTGGTCGCGCTTGCCTTCTGACAGGACAAAAAGCCCATTCAGCCCCAGAGAAAGTATTTCAGGGCTCGGCATATCCTCATCAGACACAGTTTCCAAAAGCTCCGCAAAATATGCTCCCAGGGAAAGTGCCGAAATGTCAAAGGCGAGCCCGGAAAACAGCTCTATACTCCGGGCCTCCGTCAGGGTGTACCGGCCGCGGTTTTCCGACAATGTCATGTCGGAAAAAGCAAGAAACTGCGTTGAAGAAGCAGTTTTGCTCCCCTTTCTCTTTGTCCCCCGGGCGCTTACAGTAACCTTCCCCAAATCGGACGTGAGCACCGTGAGTATCCGGCTGCTCTCCTTATAGGGCGTCTCCCTGAGTACGAGTCCTTTTGTGTTTATGTACATGTCTCGCCTCCATAAAAAAGACGTCTCCAGATTTTCCGGAAGTGGTCAGGCGCAGACTTCTATTGCCGGCTCAGCGGCGCCATTACTCCCGCCTGTTCTCTTCTTTTTCCCTCTCTTTTTTTCTGGCTTCAAGCTCCGGTACGAGCTCACGGGCCAGTTCTTCTCTATACATGAGATAAATGCGCACGTCTCCCGTCTTTTTAAAAAGCGACCACAATACCTCATAATCCATTACCTGTCACCTCCGCAGCGAAAATAAATCTGATAAAACTATTCTCTGCAATGCCGCGTGTTTTAATAACAGGTAATTTATGTAGATTTTACCGTCATTATAATATATATTGATTTGTATTATTATAACATCAAGTTCCGCCTTATTCAACGGACTTTTACAGACATATGTTTTAATTGGCCTGTTAAAGGAACAATAGTGCTTATACCCAGAGCTGAAATAATATTCTTTCTTCCTATAAAAACAGCGCTGTACAAAATTGTACAGCGCTGTTTTTATTTCGGCTTTATTTACTTTATTGTTATCAAAAGCTCGCCGGCTTTTACTGTCTGGCCGGGGGCGATAAGCACCTCGTCCACTGTGCCGTCCATATGAGAGACAACGCTTGTCTCCATCTTCATGGCCTCAATTATGGCCACGACCTGATTCTCCTTGACGGTATCGCCGGGCTTAACATTAACCTTGCTCACGCCGCCGGGTATGGACGCGCCGATATGGCTCTTGTCAGACGGGTCCGCCATGCGCACCTGCACGACAGAGGCGCTCTCGGAGTTGTCCTTGACTTTTACATCACGGCGGGCGCCGTTCAGCTCAAAATGCACCGTGCGCATTCCGGCTTCGTCAATGTCGCCAAGTCCCAGGAACTTGATAACCAGTGTTTTGCCGTCCTCAATGTTGACCTTGTTGGTCTCGCCCACCGCAAGGCCGTGGAAGAACACGTGACTTCCAAGACGTGTGATATATCCGTACTCCTTGCGCTGGCGGAAATAATCCTCAAGCACTTTCGGGTAAATTACCCAGCTTATCGCATCTCTGTCTGTGGGGTCGTCAATAAACTGCTTTAATTGTTCCTTTACAGCGTCAAAATCAGCAGGCGGCAAAAGCTCACCGGGGCGGCAGGTAATGGGCGTCTCGCCTTTCAGCACAACTTCCTGAAGTCCCTCCGGCTGGAAGCCCCATGCGGGCTGCCCCATCATGCCCTTAAAATAGCTGACAACACTGTCCGGGAAAGCAAGGTTCTTGCCGCGCTCAACAATGTTTTCCGGGGTCAGGTCGTTCTGCACCATGAAT
Organism: Candidatus Alloscillospira gallinarum; assembly: GCA_904420055.1. Classification (GTDB taxonomy): domain Bacteria; phylum Bacillota; class Clostridia; order Oscillospirales; family Oscillospiraceae; genus Alloscillospira; species Alloscillospira gallinarum. The sequence continues at coordinate 1,723 of CAJFTV010000086.1, forward strand.
ATGGCAAGGTCGCCCACCATCTTGGAGGACGGCGTAACCTTTACAATATCGCCGAGCATCTGGTTAACCGTGCAGAACATCTCACGCACCTCGTCAAAGCGGGGGCCAAGTCCAAGGCTTTCAACCTGCGGCCGCAGGTTCGTGTACTGGCCGCCGGGTATCTCATACTTGTATATCTCGGTAAGTGGGCTCTTGAGGTCTGACTCAAACACGTCATAGCGGCGGCGCACGTCCTCCCAGTACTCGCTGAGCTCCTCAAGCCGCTCAATGTCAAGGCCGGTATCTCTCTCTGTGCCCTGAAGCGCCGTTACAATTGAGTTCACGCTGGGCTGGCTAGTAAGTGAGGACATGCTGCTCACTGCGCAGTCCACTATGTCAACGCCCTCTTCCGCGGCAAGAAGGTATGCCGCGACCTGGTTTCCGCTGGTATCGTGGGTATGGAGGTGTATTGGCAGCCCCACCTCTTCCTTGAGTGTTTTTATCAGCTTCTTCGCCGCATAGGGCTTCAAAAGTCCCGACATATCCTTAATAGCCAGAATATGCGCGCCGCGCTTTTCAAGCTCTTTGGCCATATTCACATAGTACTGCAGTGTATACTTGTCCTTTTTGGGGTCCAGTATATCGCCGGTATAGCAGATTGCGGCCTCTGCAATCTTATTAGCTCCCGCAGCCTCTTCAAGGGCAATTTCCATGCCGGGCAGCCAGTTTAACGAGTCGAACACTCTGAACACGTCAATTCCGCTTTTTGCTGCCTCACGTATAAAGGCGCGGATTACGTTGTCGGGGTAGTTTGAATATCCTACGGCATTCGCACCGCGGAAAAGCATCTGGAACGGTATGTTCGGTATCTCCCTGCGGAGAAGGTCAAGCCTCTCCCACGGGTCCTCGTGAAGATAGCGGTAAGCCACGTCAAATGTAGCTCCGCCCCACATCTCAAGTGAAAATGCGTCGGCATATATCTCAGCCATTGCCGCAGCGCCCTTTACCATGTCCCGGGTACGCACGCGGGTGGCAAGAAGGCTCTGGTGAGCGTCTCGCATTGTGGTGTCGCATATGAGCAGCTTCTTCTGCTCAAGCACGTATTTTTTAACTGCCTCAGGCCCCTTTTCATCGAGAAGCTGTTTTAAGCCTGCGGGCGGTGTCTCTCCCTGCACCTTGGGGAAACGGGGCGTATCGTACATCTTGGCTCCCGCTGTGGGGTCGTTTACCACAATATTGCCTATGTACTTGAGCATCTTTGTGGCCCTGTCTCTTGAGTTCTTAAGCTCAAAGAGCTCCGGTGTCTCGTCAATAAAACGTGTATGGCACTTGCCCTCAAGGAAGGTGGGGTTGGTGAGAATATTGCCGAGGAAGGACATATTTGTCTTTACACCGCGTACCCTCGTCTCTGCCAGCGTGCGCAGAGCCTTGCGGACTGCACCTATGAAGCTCTTGTCATATGTCGTTATTTTTACAAGCAGGCTGTCATAATACGGGGAAATCTCAACGCCGGTATAGACATTGCCGCCGTCCAGCCTGACTCCATTTCCTCCTCCAGTGCGGTAAGCTGTCACAACCCCCGTATCCGGGGCAAAGTTGTTCGCCGGGTCTTCAGTTGTGACACGGCACTGGATTGCGTATCCGCTAACAGACACATCATTCTGGGAGTTTATTCCGATAAGCGGGGTGCTTAAGGGCTCTCCGCCCGCAATGAGTATCTGGGCCCGCACGAGGTCAACGCCCGTAACCATCTCTGTTACCGTATGCTCAACCTGTATACGTGGATTCATTTCAATGAAGTAGTGAGCGCCGGACTTGTCCACCAGGAACTCAACAGTACCGGCGTTTACATATCCCACAGCCTTTGCAATTTTAACAGCGTCGGCACAGAGCTCCTCTCTTTTCTCTTTCGGCAGAGACCATGCAGGGGTATACTCAACAACCTTCTGGTAACGGCGCTGGAGAGAGCAGTCCCTCTCATAGAGATGTACGGTGTTGCCATATTCGTCAGCGAGTATCTGTACCTCGATATGCTTTGGCTCTACAAGGTACTTCTCTATAAATATGGCGTCGTTTCCAAATGCCTTTTTTGCCTCGGAGCGCACAAGCTCAAACGCCGGAGCCACCTCTTCCTCACTCCAGCAGGCGCGCATTCCGCGTCCGCCGCCGCCAGACGCGGCCTTGAGAATTATGGGGAACCCGTAGCTCTTCGCCTTTTCAAGCGCCTCTTCGGGGCCGCTTAACGGGTCAATGCTTCCCGGAATTGTGGGCACACCACATGAGAGCGCCATCTCCTTCGCAGAGAGCTTGTCGCCCATTTTACCCAGTATATCGCTGGGCGGGCCAATAAAGATTATACCTGCTTCTTCACAAGCTCTTGCAAAATCTGCGTTCTCAGACAAAAATCCGTAGCCCGGGTGTATGGCGTCTACTCCCTTGCGCTTTGCCAGCGCGACAATTTCATCAATAGCAAGATAAGCACCCAAAGGACTTAAGTTCTCTCCAATGAGATATGCCTCGTCCGCCCTTATTCGGTGAGCGCTGTAAATATCTTCCTTGGAATAGATAGCCACCGTTGACAGTCCCAGGTCATTGCAAGCGCGGAGCACCCGAATTGCAATTTCGCCCCGGTTTGCTACCAGAACTTTCTTGATTTTCTTCTTTTCCATTCCTTTTCCTCCTGAATTGTTCCCTTTTTCTCACATATAGGGACAAATTGCACATCTTTAGCATTTCGCCCTTGAAATGCTCTGCATTTTCATCATTCCTTTTCTTGCATTTTATTTTATCAAATGCCGGAGACGAATACAAGCGCCGAAAAATACTTTTTCATATAATCTTTTGGCCTGTTTCGGCTGCCGCCTTGTCAAAAAGCAACATACAGGCGCCAAATTTGCCCTTAAATTTCCATGCCGTCAGCTCCCGGTCTCTCACTTTCATATGCAATTTTTTCGTCCACAACATGCGAGAAAGTCTTTTCTAAATTTCAGCACGGAGAGAATTTCGCTTTCCAAAGCTCCAGTAATTCAGCGTCATTTTCTGTGAAACAAAGGATACATTTTCCCTCTGCGTCACTATTTTTTCCACAGTTAAATTTAACTTGAAAAAAATGCATGTATTTTATATAATTTAAATGTATACGCTAAGATAGCCGCTTTGCGGCTCAGACACTAAGAGGAGGCAACTATTATTGGCGGACAAAAAACTTGAATTTGAAACAATTGACCAGCTTCAGGCCGTTTTCGGCACACAGGACCACCTTGTGAGACTGATTGAACGCGCCTTTAACGTAAACATAAATTTCCACGGCTCTGAAATTGAGGTCCGCGGCGACGCACCTGCCGGGGTCGAGGGGGCCGCCGCAGTCATGGACGCCATGCGGGATATCTATGACCAGGGGGAAAACATTGACGACGAGATGGTCTACCGTCTCATTGAGGAGACAGCCGATGGCGACCCTGGGGAGACAAGCCGCGCAATGGGCGACGTCGTAGCTGTGACATACAAAGGGGCACCTGTCCGCTGCAAAACCCCCGGGCAGAAGAATTATATAAAAGCACTTAGGGACAATACCGTCACCCTGTGCATCGGCCCCGCCGGCACCGGAAAGACATACCTCGCCGTGGCCCAGGCGGTAAACGAGCTTAAAGCCGGGGAAATCGAGCGCATTATAATGAGCCGCCCGGCCATTGAGGCCGGCGAGGAGCGCCTTGGCTTTCTCCCGGGTGATTTAGCGCAAAAGGTAGACCCCTATCTCCGTCCCCTCTATGACGCGCTTTATGATATGTACGGCCCTGAAAAGGCGGACAGGCTACGTGAAAAAGGGACCATAGAAATTGCCCCCCTTGCATACATGCGCGGCCGCACATTAAACCACGCGAGAATAATAATTGACGAGAGCCAGAACGCCTCCCTCTCCACATTAAAAATGGCACTGACCCGTCTTGGAGAGGGCTCCAAAATGGTTCTAACCGGAGATGTCACCCAGATTGACCTGCCTAAAAAGCAGGACTCCGGACTTGAGAAATGCGCGAATATTTTAAGCTCAATCGACGGCATCGGCATTGTGCGGCTGCAAAACCGGGACGTTGTGCGCAACAAGATAGTGCGCGACATAGTAAAGGCGTTTGAGAAAGAGGAGGAAAAACGGCAGGCACCTGTCTCACGCTCCTCCCGCACGAGGAAAAAGTGATGAGGATTAGAATTGAAACGGAAAACCGCTCCGGCGGTCTCTTTACCAGAAGGCACGTGCGTGTCCTCGAAAAAGCGGCGCGCACCACATTTCTTGCTCAGGGCGTTTTTGAGGACTGCCTTTTAAATGTAGTCCTAACGGACGACGGAGAGATACGGCGCATAAACCGGGATTTCCGAAATACCGACAAGGCAACGGACGTGCTCTCTTTTCCCATGAATGAATTTGTCCCGGGGGCATACTGCGGCAAAGGCGCCGAACGTGACATGGAAACCGGGGCAGTAAATATGGGCGACATGGTTATCTCCTGTGAGCACGTAATCTCCCAGGCTGCCGAGTACGGACACAGCGTATACCGCGAGCTTGCATATCTCACAATACACTCCTGCCTTCACCTTTTGGGGTACGACCATATGGACGAGGGGAAGGAAAAGCGCCGCATGCGCGCACGGGAGGAGTACATAATAGGCAAAACTCCCTATGAGAGATAACCAGCATATTTTAAAGACATATGTATCCCTGAAACATGGGGGTATGCAATTTTACTGCTGCGCCCAAACGGGCGCATGGAGGATTTTATGATAACAAAAAATATTATGGTCACTATAGCCGGGCGGCCCAATGTGGGAAAGTCCACGCTGGCAAACACCCTGACCGGCGAGAAAATAGCCATTGTGACAAACAAGCCCCAGACAACGCGGAACAGGATTTTCGCCATAGTAAACCGCAATGACACGCAGTTTGTGTTCATAGACACGCCCGGCTTTCATAAGGCCCGGACAAAGCTTGGCGACTATATGGTTAAAATAGTAAATGAGAGCGTAACGGACGTGGACGCAATCGCCCTTGTGGTGGAGCCTATTCCGTCGGTCGGCACTCAGGAGGCAATTTTGATTGACAAAATAAAGCAGAGCGGCATACCCGCCGTGCTGGTTATAAACAAAATTGACTCGGTGAAAAAAGAGGAGCTGCTGTCGGTAATTGCCGCCTACACTGACGCGCACGAGTTTAACGCCGTAGTGCCTATTTCCGCAAAGACAGGCGAAAACGTGGAACTGCTTTTAGATGAATTGGGAAAATTTGCCCAGGAGGGGCCCCAGCTCTTCCCTGACGATATGATTACCGACCAGCCGGAAAAGCAGATAATGGCGGAGATAGTACGTGAAAAGCTTCTCCTGTGTCTGGACAGAGAGGTGCCACACGGCACAGCGGTGGTTGTCACAAAGTTCTCAGAGCGCGAGGACACGGAAATAATCGACGTCGATGTGACAATTTACTGTGAAAAATCCAGTCACAAGGGAATGATTATAGGAAAAAACGGCGCCATGCTGAAAAAAATCGGAAGTCTCGCACGGGAGGACATGGAGAAATTCATGGGCACCAAGGTATTTTTGCAAACCTGGGTAAAGGTAAAAGAAAACTGGCGCGACCGGGACTCCCTGCTTAAAAATTTCGGCTATTCCGAGGATTGACTTACACTCCAATAATCTGCCGGTCTTTTTACTGTGTTTCTTCTTAATTTATCATTTATAGGGAAACAGAGCTTTGGGCAAATGCTCAAAGCTCTGTTTCCCTATTTATAAACATAATTTTAGCCGTTGTCTTTACTGCTCCGCCTCTTCATTATCGGCCTCTGTCAGCCCCTCTGATATCTCCTGGTCGGACATGGGCCTTACAACGCCAATCTGC
>CAJFTV010000087.1 GCA_904420055.1 Candidatus Alloscillospira gallinarum
AATGTTTGCCGTACTGTTTTTGATGATAATAAAAATAATTCTCGACGCCGCCGGGGTAAACTCAGGCGGGTAAGGTCACAGGGATAATAAAACAGGGACGCCTTATAGTGGTGTCCCTGTCTGTATAAAATACCCGTCTGGTTCACAATATGCAACCCCTGGCAGAGCTATATTAGCATGAGAGCATGTAGCCGCCGTCTATTACCTGCACTGTGCCGGTAATCTGAGCCGCCGCCGGCGACGCCAGAAATACAGCCAGTGCTCCCACCTCTATGGGTTCTCCAAAACGGCCAAGGGGCATCTGATTATTTATGTAGTCGAACATATCGGGGGGAATATGACGGGACAGCTCAGTATTTGTAAATCCCGGTGCGATGGCGTTGCAGCGTATATCGTACTTTCCAAGCTCCACCGCCATACAGCGTGTAAAGTGGTTTGCCGCCGCCTTTGAGGCGCTGTACGGGCTCATGGCCTGCGTCTTGTTTACAATAAACGCGGCGTTTGATGTCACGTTTATAATGCAGCCGCCATTACCCGCGTCACGCATTCTCTTTCCAACCTCATATGTCATGTGCACAGTGCCGTTTAAGTCGGTGTTTAACACGTTATACCAGTCGGTGAGGTTCTCGTCCATATCCAGAAGCTCACTGACACAGGACACGCCCGCGTTGTTTACAAGTATTGTCACCTTTCCAAATGAGTCGTATACCTCGGAAACCGCACGTCGCACGTCCTTAATATCCGTCACGTCACAGGAAAAGCTCTCGTACTTTCCACCATAGGGCCGGAGCTCCTCCAAGGCCTCCTGCGCCTTTTTGCTGTCACGGCACAAAATCGCTATATCCGCACCGCACTGTGCCATGGCAAGTCCTATGCCAAGTCCAAGTCCGCGGTTGCCGCCGGTTATAATTGCCGTCTGACCGGTGAGGTCAAAAGCGTTTTTCATATCCTTTATGGATTTTATCATATAGTGTCACTCCAATTTTTATAATAATTTGTGTTCAGTGTATCAATTAACACCTGTGTTGTCAACAAATTTTATAACTTTTGACGGATTATTCCCCAATAAAAAGGCTCTTTTGATTGCCAAAACAACAAAAATATATTATATTGTTGTCATAAGCAAAAAAATTTGCCGTCCGGATATACCGGCGGATAATGGAGGAGTTTCCAAATGGGCGATTACAGCAGTATTTTCCAGCCGATAAAAATCGGCCCGCACACGTCTAAAAACAGAATTGAGGTGTCACCGGCAGAGCCGTTCCTCTGCACTAAGGAGGGATTTGTGACAGAGGAATTTGTCCGCTTTACCGAGAGCTTTGCCAGGGGCGGCGCCGGCATTGTCACCGTGGGAGACAGCCCCATAAACCAGGAGTACGCAAACGAGAACCACTTTGTGGTTAACCTTGCCGACCCGTTTGTTGTCCACGGCCTTACAAAGGTGACAGATTCAATTCACCGTTACGGCGCGCTGGCCTCTATTGAGCTGAACCTGCGAAACCACGTGCTTCCCGCCGACATGTCGAAAGAGGATATACGTCAGATTATAAAGGATTTTACACTGTCGGCGGAGCGGTGCAAAAAAGCGGGCTTTGATATGGTAATGATACACGGAGGCCACGGACACACTGTGGCGCAGTTTTACTCACCCCTTTTAAACAAGCGCACGGACGAGTACGGCTGTACTTCTTTCCAAAACCGCTGCCGCTTTGCAAACGAGCTTTTAGATTCCGTGAGAGAGGCGGTCGGCCCCAACGTCGCCATTGATTACCGCATAAGCGGCGACGAGCTAACCCCCGGAGGCGTGGACGTGGAGCAGGCGGTCATGTTTGCCAAGGAGATACAGGATAAGCTGGACATTATTCACGTGTCCGCCGGAAACCTCTACCACCCGGTGTCTCTCTCATACATGATACAGTCCTCTTACCTGCCAATGGCAACCAATGTGCGCTTTGCAAAGCGCTTTCGTGAGGAGCTTAACATTCCTGTTACTACGGTGGGCTCCTTTAACCTGGACCTGGCTGAAAAGGCAGTATCGGACGGAAGCGCCGATGTTGTCGCCATGATACGCCAGTTTATAGCGGACCCGGACTGTGTAAACAAGGCCAGAGACGGCCGCGGCGACGAGATACGCCCCTGCATACGCTGCTGTATCTGTACAGGCAGCGACCCCCACGGCTGTCCAACTCCGCTGCGCTGTTCTGTAAATCCCCCCTCCGGACGCAACCCGCGTTTTGATGAAATTCCAAAGCTAAAAGAGGAGAAAAAGGTTGTAATTGTTGGCGGCGGCGCCGGAGGAATGGAAGCCGCCCGCCGTCTTTCGGAGAGAGGTGCTAATGTCGTGCTTTTTGAAAAGGACAACAGGCTGGGCGGCAGCCTTATCATAGCCGGGGCCAACCCCATAAAGGGCGATGTGGCGCGCTATGCCGACTGGTCCGTGAGAATGACAGAGCGTCTTGAAAATGTGGATATCCGTCTCTCTGCCGAAGCCACACCGGAGCTGGTAAAGGCGGAAAATCCCGACGCAGTTATCGTGGCTGTGGGCAGTGACCAGATTGTGCCTGAAATTCCCGGCATTCACGGGGACAACGTAATGCTCGCCGTAGACGTGGATATGAAAATTAAAACGCCCGGTAAAAAGGTTATACTCGTGGGCGCGGGCCTCACCGGCACTGAGACAGCCGTAACTCTGGCGAGAGAGGGGCACGAGGTCACTCTCATCGACATGCTGTCGATTGACGAAATTGACAGCCGCGGCAATTCTTCCCGCTCATGTACCGCAATGCTCAGGCGCATGGCTGAAGAGGCCGGGGTCCAGACCATTACGGGACTGCGCCTGACCGAAATAAGAGAAAACGGCATTGCGGCCGATGATTTAAACGGCAAATCCGTATTTCTCCCCTGTGACTCCGTTGTGCTTTCCATGGGGGTTCGTGCCAGAAGCCAGCTTGCAGACAGCTTTGACGGCACGGCAAAAACCGTTATAAAAATCGGTGACTGCGTGCGCCGGGGCGGAAATATTCTCTCCGCCGTATTAGACGGTTTTTACGCCGCAATGAACATATAATTTTAGCTGTGAAATCCGGTCCTGCCGGGTAACCTTATACCTGGCAGCGCCTCCGGGCTCATATAGTAAATGCCGTCAATGCTATTTTTATACGTTATTCGACATTTTTAACCTATACTTAACGAAAAACTGCTTTACGATTGCACTAAGTTCATTTAAAATTATCATTTAGAATTATCACGTTTGTCAGGAGATTTTGGGGAATGAAATATGCACTTGTAGACCTCGGTTCAAATACAGTCCGGCTTACCTTGTACAATGTACACGCCGACGGTAATTTTGAGGCTCTTTTTTCGGAAAAACGTATGGCCGGGCTTGTCAGCTATGTAAAAGACGGCCGTCTGAGCTATGAGGGGATACTCGTGGCCTGCGATGTAATAAAGGAGTTCCAGTCCCTTTTAAAACAGTTCGGCGTAAACACCATGTCCGTATTTGCCACGGCATCACTGCGAAACATCGAAAATACCGACGAGGCGCTGGCCGGCATACTGAAACGCACCGGAATACATGTGGACGTAATCTCCGGTGAGGAGGAGGCGGAATTCAGCTATTACGGCTCCATTAAAAGCTTTCCAACTCAGGACGGTGCAATATTCGACATAGGCGGCGGCAGCACGGAAATTCTCGAGGCACACAACGGGTCTTTCAGCTGTATCGGCAGCTTCTCCATCGGTTCCCTCAATCTCTTTAACCAGTTTGTCACAAAAATCTGGCCAAAGCAGTCGGAAATAATCAACATACAGACAAAGATAATGCGGGTTTTTGAAAAGGTTCCATTTCAGGAAAAGCGCTATAAAAACGTGTGCGGCGTAGGTGGTACAGCCAGGGCCGTAATGAAAATTGCAAACCGCTATTTTGAAAAGCCCACCGGAAACAAGCTGATAACAAAAAAAGAACTGGAGGAAATTTCCACCGTACTGCTGGCCAGGGACCGCACTGCCCGGGACCTGATATTAAAGGCATGTCCCGACAGGATTCACACCATACTTCCCGGAATACTGCTCATGGGTATGGTGTGCCAGTTTTTAGACAGTAAAAATATATATGTCAGTCAATTTGGAGTTAGGGAGGGATATCTGTGCCGCAAGCTTATAACAAGTGGGAACTCAGCTACACCCAGAACCGTGAGCTAAGCTGGCTTAAATTCAACGCACGTGTACTTGAAGAAGCGGTTGACAGCTCTGTGCCGCTTATGGAGCGGCTGCGGTTTGTATCTATCTTCACAAGCAATTTAGACGAATTTTTTATGGTGCGTGTGGGCAGCCTGCACGACCTGTCCGTCATGACGCCCGAAGCGCTTGACAACAAGAGCGGCCTTACGCCAAAAGAACAGCTTGACCGCATATACGACGCTGTGCGTCCCTTAATTCGCCAGCGCGACGCTATCTATGCAGAAGTTTCATCACAGCTTTCCAAATTTGGCATCTGCCGCCTATCATACGACAAGCTCAAGGACAAAGAAAAAAACTTTGTCCGCAAATATTACAAGGAACAGATAAGGCCGCTTATCTCACCGCAGATAATTGACCGCAGCCACCCGTTCCCGCACCTGAAAAATAAAAAGCTGTATGCCGCGGCTCTGCTCCAGAGCGGCGAACAGCAGTTCCTTGGAATAGTCGATGTACCGGAGTCTGTGCCGTCCATAATTCATATGCCGGACAATCCGGACCGTTTTATCGGCACAGAGGAAATACTAATACATTATCTGAAAAATATTTTCAAAATATATTCCATTGTTGAACAGAGCGTTATTTCTGTCACCAGAAATGCAGATATCAGCTTCAACGATGAAAAGTTTGAAGAGGACGGCGACCCTGACCTGCTCTCACATATGGTTAAGCTTCTAAAGCGCCGTGACAGATTAAACCCCGTGCGGCTCGAGGTACAGGGTGACGCTCCCCTCCTGTCAGAGATACTTACACATTTTTTAAAGCTGCAGCCGCATCAGGTATACTCGTCAACCTGCCCGTTGAATATGGGCTTTGCATATTCAATAGCTCCGGAAAATCCGGCGCTGTACTATCCCCCTTACACACCAAGCTATCCGCGTTACCTCACTCAGGAAATGCCAATGTGGGACCAGATACAGCAAAGGGATATCCTTCTGTTTTATCCGTATCACTCCATGCAGCCATTCTTAAATCTGCTGCGCGAGTCCGCGCATGACCCGCGTGTTGTCTCTATTCAGATAACCATATACAGGCTTGCCAGAAACTCAAGCGTGGCAAAGTATTTACAGGCTGCCGCAGAAAACGGCAAGTCCGTCACTGTCCTGGTTGAGCTGCGCGCCCGTTTTGATGAAGAAAACAATATCGAATGGGCACAGGAATTGGAGGAGGCGGGCTGCAAAATAATCTACGGTTCGGACTTGTATAAATGCCACTCCAAAATATGCCTAATAACCCGGCGTGACAAAAATGGACGCCTTTCTCATGTAACACAGATAGGTACGGGCAACTACAATGAGAAAACCGCCGCCCTTTATACGGATTTCTGCCTCATGACGGCGGATAAGGCCATTGCGGACGACGCAGTAAACTTCTTCCAGAATATGCTGATGGGCTCGTTCAGAGAGCTTTACAAAACCCTTTTAGTAGCACCTGCATGTATGAAAAGTGAGCTCATACGAATGATTGACGGTGAAATTGCCAAGGGAAGTCAGGGCAGGATAATAATAAAGGTAAATTCCGTGACTGAGCGCGACCTTATCGACAAGCTTTCCGAGGCCTCTCAGGCGGGCGTGAAAATTGACCTGATTGTCCGCGGAATATGCTGTATTATTCCCGGAATTCCCGGAAAAACAGATAACATCACCGTGACAAGTATCGTCGGCCGCTTTTTAGAGCATGCCCGTGTTTATGCTTTCGGAACAGGCGCAACAAGACTTATATACATCTCTTCCGCCGACATTATGACCCGTAACCAGACGCGGCGCGTGGAAATTGCGTGCCCTATAAAATCACCGGAAATAGGCCAGTGGCTCGCCGATTACCTCGACATTCAGCTCCGGGATAACTTAAAGGCACGTAAGCTGCTGCCAAGCGGTGAATACACATCAGTCAAAGGGGGGCCACCTGTCTCATCGCAGCAGTATTTTCTGGATAACCCTCCGGAATTTACACACACGGTGGTAAAAAAGGACGGCATAATTACACGTATTTTAAAACTCTTCAGGAAGAGATGAGCTAAAGTCCACACTCTATGCTCCCTTATGAAAAACTTCCGTTTTTCCTCTAACTGTAAATTACTATTTTATTTTATTGCTGTATATTGTCATTCACGCAAATTTGCAATTAATATCAATTTCAGGCACAATAAAACACCGGCGGAAATTTCCGCCGGTGTTTTTTATCAGCTTACAGCTGCTTTAAAGCATTAATTTTAACGCCCGGGCCCATTGAAGAAGCTGTTACACAGCTCTTAATGTACTGTCCCTTTGCCGCTGCGGGCTTTGCCTTGATTATGGCGTTCATGAGAGCAGTATAATTCTCAACAAGCTTATCCTTGCCGAAAGAAACCTTGCCGATTGGGCAGTGGATAATATTTGTCTTGTCAAGACGGTACTCAATCTTACCGGCCTTAATCTCGTTTATAGCCTGAGCGAGGTTGGGGGTAACTGTACCCGCCTTGGGCGTAGGCATAAGTCCCTTAGGACCGAGAACCTTACCGAGACGGCCGACAATACCCATCATATCAGGTGTCGCAACTACGACGTCGTAGTCAAAGAAGTTCTCCTTGGTTATCCTCTCAACCATATCCTGTGCGCCCACGTAATCTGCGCCGGCGTCAAGAGCCTCCTGCTGACGCTCCTCCTTGCAGAACACCAAAACCTTGCGGGTCTTACCTGTTCCGTTGGGAAGAACAATTGCGCCGCGGACCTGCTGGTCAGCGTGACGTGAATCAACGCCTAACTTTACATGAAGCTCAACAGTCTCGTCAAACTTTGCCTTAGATGCCTTGCACACGAGGTCAAAAGCCTCTGCGGGGTCATAGAGGGTTGCCCTGTCGATGAGCTTTGCGCCCTCTTTATAATTCTTTCCTCTAAACATTTACTTAGCCCTCCTCTACTACAATACCCATGCTGCGGGCGGTGCCGGCAATCATGCTCATAGCAGCCTCGATGCTGCCTGCGTTGAGGTCGTTCATCTTTGTCTCTGCAATCTTGCGGACCTCTTCACGGCTGATTTTGGCAACCTTGTCCCTCTGTGGTACGCCGGAGGCCTTCTCAATGCCGCATGCCTTCTTTAAAAGGACGGCAGCCGGAGGACTCTTAGTAATAAATGTAAAGCTGCGGTCTGCATAAACCGTGATAACTACAGGGATAGTAAGTCCCATGTCGTTCTTTGTGCGCTCGTTGAATTCCTTTGTAAAAGCGCCGATGTTTACACCGTGCTGTCCAAGAGCAGGACCAACAGGTGGTGCCGGAGTTGCTTTACCGGCAGGAATCTGTAATTTAATGATACCTGTAACTTTCTGTGCCACTGTGTGCACACCTCCTAATATATATGTGGTGACACAGCGCCCGCTGCGCTGCATCTTGGCGGAGTGCCATGCGCTCCTCCCACTCGCCGGGAGCACTCCCGGCGCATAACGGTCTCCCGTAATGCTGCGGTTTTAATTTTCGGAAACTTCCTCTACCTGGTCAAACTCCAGTTCAACAGGAGTTTCACGTCCGAACATGGACACAACAACCCTGAGCGTGCCCTTGTCGGCGTCGATTTCTTCAACGACTCCCGTGAAGCCGTCAAGGGGTCCGTCTACAACCTTTACAGTGCTGCCGACCTCAAAACCGACCTTTACCTCGCGCTTTTCAACACCGAGGGCTGCAATCTCCTCATCTGTCAGGGGAATTGCCTCGTTTACAGAGCCAACAAATCCGGTTACACCGCGGACATTGCGCACAAGATGCCAGCTCTCGTCCGTCATGACCATTTTAACAAGTACGTAACCGGGGAAAATCTTGCGCTCTACTGTCTTGGTCTGATTGTCATTTACTTCCGTCACCGTCTCCATAGGAATGTTGACCTCCAAAATGAGGTCCTGCATTTTTCTGTTTTCAACAGCTTTGCCTATAGTAGCGGCCACGGCGTTTTCATAGCCTGAGTATGTGTGCACCACATACCATCTTGCGCCTTCTGCCATAACGGTGTCAGCCTCCCAGGGATATGAGGGCACGGACAGCCTGAGAGGCTATCTGGTCAAACCCCCACACTACGACGGCAAAGACAACGATTACAACAATGGCGACAAGGGAGTTGTTTACAACCTGTTTTCTGGTGGGCCATACCACCTTTTTCAGTTCACTCTTCATCTCCCGGAACCAGCGCCCTATTCTGCCGCTGCCCTTGGCCTTTTTTTTCTTCTTCTTAGCGGGAGCCTTTGTCTGCGCGTTCTGGACATTCTTCTCTTCTGCCATTACGTTACATCCTTTCCGGCTTTCCCTTACTTTGTCTCACTGTGAAGCGTATGCTTGCGGCAGAAACGGCAATACTTATTCAGCTCAAGACGATCAGGAGTGTTCTTCTTGTTCTTTGTCGTATTGTAGTTTCTCTGCTTGCACTCGTTGCATCTGAGCACTACTTTTACTCTCATTTACGGCACCTCCAATAACTTGCCTCCCTGCTTGGAATTGACAGTTTAGGACATGTTCCCGAGTTTTTTGCACACGAAAACAAGCCTATCTGCCGACAGGTAGAATGAGTATACCATATTATTTTCTCAAGGTCAACGGATTTTTTGATTATTTTATTACGTTTTCCGTATTAAATAAAATGTTCCATACACAGTATCTCCCGCATTTTCACCACTGCCTCATTCTGCCTAAAACATGACAAAAACAGAGCGGCATAAAGCCGCTCTGTCATTTGCTTCAATTATATATTTAAAAAATCGCACACACATCCGGCATTCATAAGCTTTTCACTCACGTATTTTCGCTCCTGTATTTTTTCACCATATAGGAAAATGTAGAGAGCGGCACCTCCAGCACCTTTGCACACTCTCTGGCCGTTATATTGCCCGCCTGGTACGCCTTGTAAATTTTTTCAAATCCCGGGGGCAGCTGCTTTTTCGGGCGCCCCAAGGTTTTTCCCTTTGCCCGGGCCGCCTCTATCCCCTGCCGCTGTATTTTTTTGAAATTTTCCTTCCCCTCGGCCGCAAGCTCTGTTATAACGTCACATACAATGGACGTAATTATGTCTTCACTGTCTGCCGCCGCAAGGTCTATATTCCCGATGCCGTTTTCCCTAAAATACTTTTTTACGCTTTCACGTACCTGCTCCTCTGTCACGTTTTCCAACTGGTTGTACAGCATATTCCTATCCCCTTTTAGAAATTTACTCCTTACAAACACTGCATTTTCTAAAAATAAAAACGGCCGCCTTATTCGGGCTGTTTTCCCGGCGGTCTTGTCAATATGTGCAGAGCAACTGTAAAAGCAGATAAAAACCTTAAAAAACGCTTTTCAGGCATTATAATAAATTCAAATATATTTTTAATATATACCTGATTTTCTTTCTGTAGTAAACGATTATTCAGACTTTCTCGTTCAACTGATTTTTGGTATTTTTCAGGTCATTTTTCTGCAAAACAATTCCTAAAAAGAATATATCACATAGGAACGAGAAAGTCTACATTTTCCGGACCTTTTCCTATTCTTCAAATATTTTCCAATTTTCTCATAATCTGAAATTAAAAGCGGCGGGAAATTTATTCCCGCCGCTTTTTTAAAGCTGCCAGCTTGCAAGATATTTTTTCTGCTCTTCTGTAAGGCTGTCGATTGAAAGTCCGCAGGAGGCGAGCTTTCTCCGGGATACTTCGTCGTCTATCTCCTCCGGAACCGCGATTACCCCCGGCTTTAAGGTGTCACGGTTTTTAGCCAGATACGCCGCAGACAGGGCCTGAATTGCAAAGCTCATGTCCATAATCTCCGCCGGGTGACCATCTCCGGAGGCCAGATTTACAAGCCTGCCCTCTGCTAAAACAAACACATTTCTGCCGTTTTCCAGCTCATATCCCATAATATTGGGTTTTTGAGGGAAGCTGCGCACCGCGTTTTTCTCCAGCCAGTCCACGTCTACCTCCACGTTAAAGTGTCCGGCATTGCACATAATAGCACCGTCTTTCATGAGGCCGAAATGTTTTTCCGTAATTACATCCCTGCAGCCGGTGGAGGTTATAAACAGGTCTCCGACCTTTGCCGCCTCTTCCATTGTCATTACGTCAAAGCCGTCCATCATGGCCTCCAGCGCCTTTACCGGGTCAACCTCCGTCACAATGACGCGGGCGCCGAAGCCCTTGGCCCTCATTGAAATTCCCTTTCCGCACCAGCCGTATCCTGCCACAACAACGTGTTTTCCGGCAACTATCAAATTTGTGGTCCTGTTTATGCCGTCCCATACGGACTGTCCTGTGCCGTACCTGTTGTCAAACAGGTATTTGCACCTGGCGTTGTTCACGGTTATCATGGGAAATTTAAGCTCTCCGGCTGAGGCCATGGAGTTTAAACGTATAACACCGGTTGTAGTCTCCTCGCACCCGCCTATTACATTGGGAATGAGGTGAGTAAGCTTTGTGTGCATTATATTTACCAGATCTCCGCCGTCGTCAATTATTATATTGGGTCCGACGCTGAGTACATTTGTAAGGTGCCTTTCATATTCCTCCGGAGTGGCCGCATGCCAGGCGTTCACGTCCATTCCACGTGAGGCAAGAGCCGCCGCAACATCGTCCTGGGTGGACAGCGGATTGCAGCCGGTGACGTGCATCTCCGCGCCCCCCGCCTCCATAACCCGGCAGAGGTATGCTGTTTTTGCCTCCATATGTACAGAGAGGGCCACCTTCAGTCCGCGAAACGGCTTTATCTTTTCAAAATCGGCCTTTATACCGTTTAAAAGCGGCATATTGCGCTCTACCCACTCTATTTTCTTCTCACCTGACGGCGCCAAACTCAAATCTCTGACTTCGCTCATCTCGTACCAAGCCTTTCACAAATTTTTTCCACTCTGGCGTAGATTTCCTCCACGTCCACATTTACTGCCCTGCCCTTTTCCACGGTGACATTTCCGTTTACTATGACGGTGTCCGTCTCGTATCCCGTAGCCGAGTAGCACAGTGCGGCAACAGGGTCGTTTACCGGGCGCATATTTGGCCTGTCAAGGTCAATCAGCACAAGGTCCGCCTTATACCCGGCCTTTATCTCTCCCACTTTTTCAAGGCACAGCGCCTTTGCGCCGTTTACAGTGGCCATCTCAATACCCTCACGCGCGGTTACGGCCATGGGGTCGTGCTCTGTCCCCTTGTGTATAAGCGTGAGCACCCCCAAATCCCGGAACATGTTCAGGGCGTTGTTTGAGGAGGCGCCGTCCGTCCCCAGGCAGACATTTATGCCCGCCTTTACAAATTTTCCAACCGGCGCGACGCCGTTTGCAAGCTTTAAATTGCTTATTGGATTTGTGGCAACGGACACACCGCGCCGGGCCATAAGCGCAATATCCTCATCAGTTGCATATACGCAGTGGGCCGCTACCGTCCTGTCGGTTAAAAGCCCGCACCTGTCTGCCAGAGCAATAGGAGTACAGCCGTACTGCTTCATGGCGTTCTCCACCTCATTTTTAGACTCCGAGAGGTGTATGGAAACCGGCAGACCGTACTCTTCCGCCGCTTGGGCGGCCTCGCGCATATACGCCTCGTCACAGGAATATGGGGCGTGGGGGCCTATCGCAAAGGACAGCGTCTCGCGGTCCTTCCAGGTATTGTACAGGGAAATCGCCTGGCCGAGGCGGGGGTTTGAGCCATGGCCGTCGTCCGGCGAGCCGGAAAGTCCCCTTGACAGCACTGCCCTTATGCCCGTGTCCAGTGCCGCCTGAGCCGCCTCGTCCATGAACATGCCCATGTCATAATAGCTCGTGGTGCCGGTCTGCATCATCTCCACACACGCCAGCTTGCTGGCCCAGTAGCAGTCGTCCCCGGTGAGCCTGTCCTCAATTGGCATTATCTTGCCAAAGAGCCAGTCGTCAAAAGAGCGGTCATCCGCGCAGTTGCGGAAAACCGTCATATATGCGTGGCTGTGGGCATTTACAAGCCCGGGAATTAAAAACTTTCCTGACCCTGATATCACCTTGTCGGCCCGAAATTCCTCCGGCAGAGTATCAATGCTCTCAATCCTGCCGTCACGGATATACACTGTCGCCGTCTTTACCCCTTCAGGGAGAAGCGTCAGCGCATTTTCTATAGCTATATTCATAAAATTCCTCCGTATTTATGTACTTTTATGATTGTAACATAGAAGCTAATCCCATTGCAACAATGCCCCAGACAAAATACCCGCGATAAAGTCAGCCACGCCGTCCTCTTCTCCCGTGCCTATCAAAAGCTTTGCCGCGGCAATGCATTTTTCCGTCCCGTCCCTCACTGCGGCTCCAAGTCCGGCCAGCCGCAGCATATCCGCGTCGTTGTCCGCGTTGCCGCAGGCCGCCGTCTCCCGCCACGTACAGCCTAAAATCTTCTGGATATATTCCACCCCGTTTGCCTTGCCGGAACGGGCGCTCGAAATCTCAATGAGATACGGAACCGAACTTGTGAGATAACTTCCCTCCATATCCCGGCGGAGGTTTTCCTCCATCTGCAAAAGGAGCTGCCTCTCCCGGCATACGATGTCAACTGCGTCAAGCTTATCTATATTTTCCAATATGAGCTTTTTAATGTCGTCAACCGGTATTCTGGTATGCTGGACATAGTATACCGCGCTCTCACGGGAGTATCTGGCCGGGTCACTCACATACCGGCTTTCACCGTAGGCCAATCCGTCTATAAACACCTCAAGGCACACATTTTCCCGGCCCTTCACC
Source organism: Candidatus Alloscillospira gallinarum (assembly GCA_904420055.1). Classification (GTDB taxonomy): domain Bacteria; phylum Bacillota; class Clostridia; order Oscillospirales; family Oscillospiraceae; genus Alloscillospira; species Alloscillospira gallinarum. Next base: position 12,916 of record CAJFTV010000087.1, read on the forward strand.
TCTTGTAGCACGCGCATCACCTCGGCGCTGTCTACCGTGCTTGAGTAAACCCGCTCCCCGGTTTTTGTGCGGCACACCGCCGCCCCGTTGGAGGTAATTGCGTAATGTATACACTCCATCTCTCTTATCTCCCGGGGAAGAGTGGAAAACGCCCGCCCGGTGGCCGGCACGACCTCAATCCCCGCCGCCGCGGCCCGGTAAATGGCCCTTGCTGTTCTCTCGCCTAATGTCCCGTCCGGCCGCAGTGTTGTTCCGTCCAAATCCAGCGCCAGAAGCTTTATATCCCTGCCGCTATCTGATGCTCTCAAGATACCCCTCCAGTATAAGTGACGCCGCCACGGCGTCCACCGTTTTTTTTCGCTTTTTGCCGTTTTTTCCGCTCTCAAAAAGTATTCTGTGGGCGTCTACCGTTGTACGCCGCTCGTCCCACATTATAACTTCAAGCCCCGTCTTTTCCCTCAAAAGCTGTCCAAAAGCGGTACACTTTTCCGCACGCTCCCCAAGGCTTCCGTCCATATTTTTCGGAAGTCCAAGGACTATTGTGCCTACTTCCCTGCTCCTTGCCTCCCGGGCAATCTCCTCCGCAACTGTCTCCGGCTTCCAGCTCTCTATGACAAAGGCGTCGCCGGTCATAAAATTCATCATGTCAGACACGGCGATACCCGTTCTGGCGTCGCCGTAGTCAACTCCCATAATTCTCACTTTTTACTCTCCTTTTCCCGGCATACGCTCTCCGCTGCCTTTATTCCGTCCACCGCCGCGGACATAATTCCCCCGGCGTAGCCCGCGCCCTCACCGCCGGGATAGAGCCCGGGCATACTCACAGACTGAAAGTCCTCTCCGCGGTCAATCCTCACAGGGCTTGAGCTGCGGCTCTCCACGCAGGTCAGTACCGCCTCCGGGCTGTCAAAGCCCCGGACCTTGCCGCCCATCATTGGAATTGCCAGACGCAGGCTCTCGCAGATAAACTCCGGCAGCACCTCCCAGAGATTGCACCAGCGCACCCCTGGCCTGTATGCAGGCAGGACGCTGCCAGGCCCTTTTGAAGGGACTTTTTTAAGAAAATCCCCCACAAGCTGTGCGGGCGCACAGTAATCTTCTCCGCCGGCCATAAACGCCGAGCGCTCCATATCTCTCTGAAACCGCACGGCTTTTTTCCAGTCCCCGCCGAAGTCCTCCGGGGTGAGCGTCACCAAAAGGCCGCCGTTACAGTTTACATAATCTCTCGCATATTCGCTCATTCCATTTGTGACAACGCCACCTTTTTCCGAGGCGGCGGCCACTACCTTTCCGCCGGGGCAGACACAGAAGGTGTACACCGTGCGCCCGTTTTCAAGGTGCACCGCCAGCTTGTAGTCTGACGCCGGCAGGGTGCCGTAATCGGCGGCTTTACCGTACTGGGCCATGTCAATGTCCCTCTGCAAATGCTCAATGCGGACACCGGCGGAAAAACTCTTGCAGGAGAGCTTGACCCCAAGCCTGTCCAGCATGTCAAAGGTGTCACGGGCGGAGTTTCCCGGAAACAGCAGTATGCTGTCTGTCATAACTGTGCGCTCCTCCCCGTTCTTTGACACCCGGCAGCCGTGCACAGCGCCGTTTTCCGTCACAATGTCCGTCACTTTGGAGGAAAACTCCACCCTGCCGCCAAGGCGCACAATTTCCCGGCGCATATTTGAAACAACGTCCCGGAGCCTGTCGGTGCCGATGTGGGGCTTTTTGAGATAGGCGATGTCCTCAGGCGCGCCGAACTTTATAAATGTGTCATTTACAAACGGTATGCGCATATCCTTTATTCCCGTCGTCAGTTTTCCGTCGGAAAATGTACCGGCGCCGCCTTCTCCAAACTGTACGTTTGACATTTCAGAGAGCCCGCCGCCGCTCCAGAAGCGTTCTACTGTTTTAGTGCGGGAGTAAACATCCTCCCCCTGTTCAAAAACAACCGGCTTTGCGCCGGCAAGGCACAGGCAGTACGCGGCAAACATACCGGCGGGGCCAAAACCGACAATAACGGGGTCTTTCTCACCTTTTCCCCATTTATACGGGAACTTGTACTGCTTCTTCTCCGCAAATTTCTCCGTCCCGCGGCACTTTTTCAGGACACGCGCCTCGTCCGCCGCGCTGAATGCGACGGAATAGACAAGTCGCACGTCCTGCTTGTCCCTGGCGTCCACAGATTTTTTAAGTATTTTCCACCCCGTAACCCGGCAGCCGCATTTTTCCGACACGGTGCTCCACAGCGCCGCCTCTCCCGCTTTTGCCGGAACGGATATATTATTCAGCTTAATCATCAGGCACAACCTTCTTTATAAATCACCAATAATTCTACCATCTTTGTTCCCCGCAGACAAGAAGCGGAAAGGGCTAATTTCGCCGTTTACAAATTTATCCACGGGTGATATTATAATATGTTAGTGGAGAGGGGGTAAACCGCCCCATATTTCCGCAATATAACGCGGTGTAAAACGGAGGCATTTGAATGCTTGAAAAGCTTAAAGCCATTGCAGATAAATATGAGGAATTAAACGAAAAAATCCAGTCCCCGGAGGTGTACTCCGACCCGGCGGCCTACGCACGCCTTGCAAAAGAGATGAAAGAGATAGCCCCTGTTGTAGAGGCATACCGCCGCTATACAAAGTATGAAAACGACGCCCGCGGCGCGTATGAGCTTCTCTCCGACCCCGATTTTAAGGACATGGCGCAGGAGGAATACGAGGAAGCGAAAAAGAACATGGAAAAAACAGAGGAGGAGATAAAAATACTTCTCCTGCCCCGGGACCCAAATGACAGCAAAAACGTCATTGTGGAAATACGCGGCGGCGCAGGAGGCGAGGAGGCGGCCCTTTTCGCCCACAGCCTGTACCGCATGTACACCATGTATGCAGAGGCACGGCGCTGGAAGTCGGAAATTGCAAACATAAATGAGACGGAGCTGGGCGGAATTAAGGAGGTCAGCTTTGTAATCGAAGGGGACGGCGCTTATTCCCGCTTAAAATTTGAAAGCGGCGTCCACCGGGTACAGCGCGTGCCGGAGACCGAGGCCTCCGGCCGGATACACACCAGCACCGTCACCGTTGCCGTCCTGCCGGAGGTCGAAGAGGTGGATTTTCAGATTAACCCCGCCGACCTTCAGATTGACACCTTCCGCTCCTCAGGCGCGGGAGGCCAGCATGTAAACAAGACGGAGTCCGCCATAAGGATAACCCATCTTCCCACCGGCACGGTAGTGGAGTGTCAGGACGAGCGCAGCCAGCATAAAAACAGGGAGCGGGCCATGAAAATTCTCGCCTCCCGCCTTTACGATGCGGAACTGCAAAAACAGAACGCCGCCCTTGCCGCGGAGCGTAAGAGCCAGGTGGGCACCGGCGACCGCTCCGAGAGGATACGCACCTACAATTATCCACAGGGCAGGGTGACGGACCACAGAATCGGCCTAACCCTCTATAAGCTGGAGCAGGTCTTAAACGGCGATTTGGACGAGATAATAGACGCGCTCATAATGGCCGACCAGGCTGAAAAGCTTAAGGCCACGGAGGGCGAAGATTAATACACGTGCTTAAAGCATCAAATTGGGGGTATACTTAATGAAAACCCTTATAATCAGCGGCGAGGACATGTCGCCTGCCCGGGAGATTATTCTCCGGGGCGGACTGGTGGCGGTGCCCACCGAGACGGTGTACGGCCTTGCGGCCAACGGCCTCGACGAAAGCGCGGTGGAAGGGATATACCGGGTCAAGGGCCGCCCGGAGACAAAGCCGATAAACCTTCTAATCCCGGATATGAAATCGGCTGAAAAATTCTGCCGGGACATATCCTCTATGGCCTACACTCTCGCCGAGAAGTTCTGGCCCGGCCCGCTTACAATGATATTTAAAAAGAGCGGTACTGTGCCTGACATTGTGACAGCCGGAGGCAAAACCGTCGGCGTCCGGTGTCCTGACCACAAAAAAACACTTAGCCTTTTAAGGCTCTGCGGCGTTCCCCTTGCAACGCCATCGGCAAATATCTCCGGCATGCCAAGCCCTAAGACATTGGGCGACGTGCTTGCCTACTTCGACGGTAAAATAGAAGCCGCCGTTGACGGCGGAAAATGCCGCGTGGGGGTTGAGTCCACCATTCTGGACATGACCGTCTCCCCGCCGCGCATTCTGCGTCAGGGGGGACTTAAAAAGGCCGATATTGATGCGGTGCTCGGTCTGGAGGTGAGCATATGACTGTCATAGGAATAACCGGCGGGACAGGCGCCGGCAAGACCACGGCTCTGGAGGCCATACGTGAGCTTGGCGGCACCGTAATTGACTGTGACGCTGTCTATCATGACCTGACATTCAAAAGCCGGGACATGCTAAACGAGATAGACATGACTTTTCCCGGCGTAGTCCAGGACGGCGTGCTTCAGCGCCGGGAGCTTGGAAAAATCGTGTTTTCTAATGACACACTGCTCTTAAAGCTGAATGAAATCACCCACCGGTATGTTAAGGCAGAGGTTTCCCGTATAATTGAGGAGCAGCGCTCCGCCGGCGGGGCCATCGCCGCCATTGACGCCATTGCTCTTTTTGAAAGCGGGCTGTCCGGGCTCTGCAACTTTACCGTGTGCATAACAGCCCCCCGTGAGATACGTGCAAGGCGCATAATGGCAAGAGAGGGGATAAGCTATGACTATGCCGTCCTGCGCATCGGCGCCCAAAAAGACGACGCGTACTTTAAAGATAAATGTACCTACACTCTCGTCAATGACTTTGACACAGCCGACGAGTTTAAAAATTTATGCAGGAAATTCTTTTCTGAGAAAGTGAGATGTGAAAAATGAGCAAAAACGAACTGTTTTATCAGCAGAAGCATGTCTCCGACGTAATATCCGATGAGGAGCTTAAAGCTTCTGAGGAGTACTGCCGGGGCTATGTGGAGTTTCTCGACCGGTGCAAAACCGAGCGTGAGTCCGTGGATTACGCCGTAGCTCTCGCCGAAAAACGGGGTTTTGTCCAGTATAAATACGGAATGGAGGCCCGTCCGGGAGATAAGTTTTACCGCTCTGTACGGGGAAAGGCCCTCATGCTGGCGGTAATCGGCAAAAAGAGCCTTTCAGAAGGTGTAAACATCGCCGGAGCTCATGTGGACGCCCCCCGTCTTGACCTAAAGCAGCTGCCATTATACGAGGACAGCAACATGGCCCTTTTTAAAACACATTACTACGGCGGTATTAAAAAATACCAGTGGGTTACAATTCCCCTGTCTCTCCACGGCGTAATTGCAAAAAAGGACGGCACCACAGTCTCCGTTGCCATAGGCGAGGACGAAGCCGACCCCATTTTCCTCGTCACCGACCTTCTTCCGCATCTCGGCGGCGACCAGGGCAAAAAAACTCTTAACGACGCATTTTCCGGTGAGGACCTGAATATTCTTATTGGAAGCAGGCCGCTTGGCGGCACTGAGGAGTCCGACCGCTTTAAAGGCAACATCATGAAGATATTAAATGAAAAGTACGGCATATGCGAGGAGGATTTAATCTCCGCGGAGCTGGAGGCCGTGCCGGCATTTAAGGCCCGGGATTTGGGCTTTGACAGGTCGATGATAGGCGCATATGGCCATGACGACCGCTCCTGCGCTTACGCGGAGCTCGCCGCAATTTTAGACACCGAAGCTCCGGAAAAGACAGCCGTGTGCCTCCTCTCCGACAAGGAGGAGGTGGGCTCAGACGGTGTGTCCGGAATGCAGTCCGCCGCATTTGAGTGCTTCATGGAGGATCTGTGCGACGCTCAGGGAGTAAAACTGCGTCACTGCTTTGAAAATTCTTTCTGCCTCTCCGCCGACGTGTGCAACGCACTGGACCCCAACTTCCCGGAGGTTTCGGAAAAGCGCAACAACGCAAAGCTCAACTACGGCATGGGAATTTTGAAGTTCACCGGCGCCCGGGGCAAGTCCGGCTCAAACGACGCTTCAGCTGAGATTATAGCAATGCTTAGAAATACCTTTGCAGAGCACGGCGTCACCTGGCAGATGGGTGAGCTGGGCAAGGTAGACCAGGGCGGCGGCGGAACAATTGCCAAATATATGGCAAACCGCAATATCGACACAATAGACGCGGGTGTTCCTGTGCTCTCCATGCACGCGCCTTATGAAGTTGTATCCAAACTGGATTGTTACATGACATATAAAGGAGTTAGAGCTGTTTATGGAATCAAATAACTACAGGCCGGCCATTGACAAATGGTTCGAGGCACATGAAAACGAAATGATTGAGGCCGTGGGAGAGCTTGTCTCCCACCCCTCCGTGTCAGGCAAGCCCGAGGGCGACATGCCTTTCGGCAAAATGGCATACGAGGGACTTATGGCGGCAAAGTCTCTGCTTGAAAAGAAAGGCTTTAAGGTAAAAAGCTACGAGAACGCCGTTATCTCCGCCGACTTAAACGACGGAGAGCCGACGCTGGGCATACTCGCCCACACAGACGTTGTGCCCGAGGGGACCGGCTGGGACACAGACCCATACAAAATGGAAGTGAAGGACGGTATGCTCTGGGGCCGCGGCACCTCTGATGACAAAGGGCCTGCTGTTGCCGCCGTTTATGCCATGTGCGCCGCGCGTGAGATTGAGCCAAACCTCACGAAAAATTGCCGCATAATTTTAGGCTCCTCTGAGGAGACCGGCATGACAGACCTGCCAATATACGAGAAGTATGAAAAGTATCCGCCCATGGTGTTCTCACCGGACTCCGGATACCCCGTTACAAACCTTGAAAAAGGCAAGTTCGGCGTCTCCTTCTCCTGCGGCTGGGTTGAGAGCAAAACTCTGCCCAGAATACTGTCCGTAAAGGGCGGCACGGTTTCAAATATTGTACCCCGTGAGGCGGTTGCAGTTATTGAGGGACTTGACCTCTCCGCCGCTGAAAAGGTATGCGGAGATATATCCGGGAAATTCAGCGCGAATATCACATACCGCGCTCTTGAGGACGGCAGTATTGAGATAACAGCTCACGGCGAGGCGGCTCACGCCTCCGCTCCATTTGCCGGGCTGAACGCGCACACCCTGCTCCTGTCCGTTTTAACTGAGCTCCCCATTGCCGAGTGCGACGGATTTTACAGGCTCCGTATGCTGAGCGAAATACTCCCCCACGGCGACTATTATGGAGAGAGCCTCGGCGTCGCCTGCGAGGACGAGATATCCGGCAAGCTCACAATGAACTTCGGAGTATTTGAGTACAGTCTCACCGGAATGAGCGGCAATCTTGACATGCGCACCCCTGTCTGCGCAGATGACCTGGATTTGGAGAAAACAGTGTTCTCCCGCTTTGGAAAGGCCGGCATCATGTGCCAGACTCACGAGAAAATGCCCTCCCACTATGTCCCGGCGGACTCCCCATTTGTACAGACCCTCATGCAGGTATACAAGGATTATACCGGACTTGACGGTGAGCCAATTGCCGCGGGCGGCCTTACATACGCCCACGGTATTCCCGGCGCTGTTGCCTTCGGCTGCGAGCTTCCCGGCAGTGAACACAATATTCACAGCGCCAATGAGCGCTTTTCCATCTATGAGCTGATGATTGGCGCAAAGATATTTACCCAGATTATTTTAGACCTCTGCAAATAAAACCTGTATAGAGCGGCGGAAATCCGCCGCTCTTTGGAAATCGTCAGGGCACGCCGCTGTCACAACGGCGCGCCCTGACCATATATGGCGCGTTAACGCTTAATCTCCGGTAACGTCTTGTCGTGTGCAGTAAGACGGAAAATTATAAAAAGGAGGAATACCATGTCATCACGCGAATTTAAATACCGGCATCTCTTTGAACCCATAACCCTTGGCAAGCAGGTTTTCCGCAACAGGCTGTTTGCATCTCCCGTGTCCGGCAGAAACATAGACGCCATAAACCGTCCCGACGACAACTACATAGCCTTTTACACGAGAAAAGCCATGGGCGGCGCGGCCTCCGTATGTCTTGGTGACTGCGTTGTGGACTCTGTAAACGGCCTTTTCGGTGAACATATGATATGTCTCGATGATGTGCGCGGCCACTCTCCAATGTGCCGCATGGCAACCTCAATATCACGGTACGGGGCAGTGGCCTCTGTGGAGCTTCAGCACGGCGGACTGTATTCAAAGCACTCCCGCGCCCTTGGAAACACGGTTTACGGCCCGTGTCACGGGTTTGACGCAGAGGGCAATGAGTATTTTGAAATGCCGGAAGATATAATTTTAAAGACTATTAACGCCTATGCCGGGGCGGCGGCATTTGCAAAATCCTGCGGCTTCGGAATGGTGACAATTCACGGTGGACACGGCTGGCTCATGTCACAGTTTATGTCCTCAAAGGTAAACAGACGCACAGATATGTGGGGCGGAGACAGGCTTGAAAACCGCATGCGCTTCCCCCTCGCCGTAATTAAAGCCGTGAGAGAAGCCGTAGGCCCCGGATTTCCCATTGAGATACGCATATCCGGCTCTGAGGTAACCGAGGCCGGCTACGACCTTGACGAGGGCATAGAAATTGCAAAGGCGCTGGACGGGCACGTCGACCTCATACACGTCTCCGCCGGACACCACGAGCGCCCGGAGGTATTTACCGTCACGCACCCCAGCATATTCATGGAGGACAGCTGTAACGCGGTATATGCCGCTGCGGTTAAAAAACATGTCAGGACCCCAGTGGCCACCGTCGGAGCCCACTGCAACCCGGATATTTTAGAAGAGATAATAGCCTCAGGAAAAGCTGACGTAATAGAGATGGCCAGGGCACTCATGGCCGACCCTGACCTTCCTGCAAAGGCAAGACGGGGCGAAACTGATGATATACGCCCTTGCCTCAGATGCCTTGCGTGTTTTTCACACCTGATTACAAACGGACAGATTCACTGCGCAGTAAACCCGGAAATCGGCCGGGAGCGGGAGTGTATCCGCCGTCCGAAGTCCTCCGGAGTAAAAACCGTCCTTGTGGCCGGGGGCGGCATAGGCGGCATGGAGACAGCCATTGAAGCGGCAAAGAAAGGGCATCGGGTAATCCTGTGCGAGAAATCCGGTGAGCTGGGCGGAGCCCTGAAATGTGAGAAAAACGTCCCCTTTAAAAAGAAAATCCGCGCCTACATTGAATACCAGATAAAGGAGCTGGAAAAATCCGGGGCGGACATACGCCTGAATACCGCCGTCACACCAGAACTGGCAGACAGCATCTCCCCGGACGTAATAGTCGCGGCACTGGGCGCCGTTCCATATATGCCGGAAATCCCCGGCATTCACGGAAAAAACGTGTTCACCGCCGAGGACATATACCGCGACCCCACAAAAGCCGGCGGCACCGTTACAGTACTGGGCGGCGGACTTGTCGGCACAGAGCTTGCCATATATCTTGCCGGACTTAATAAAAAAGTTACTATTATTGAGCGCCTGCCCGCACTGAACAGCGGCGGCAATATACTGCACCAGTTTGCACTGGACAGAGAAATAGCACTGCGCGGCATAGACCTCTGCCTCGGCTCGGAGGTGCGGGAAATACTGAGCGACAGTGTCATCATTGAAACCGGAGAAATCCGGCGGAAAATTTCTGCCGAAACAGTGGTGTGCGCCCTGGGACAGGCCCCACTCAAGGAGGAGGCATGGGCACTTCGCTTCTGCGCACCTGAGTTTCACGTAATAGGCGACTGCCTGGTTCCGAAAAACATTATGCAGGCCACCGCAATGGCAAATGCCGCCGTCAACATGATATAGTAGGCACAATAGCATCCCCGCCTCATACAGTATGTGTGAAATTGTCATACGTCAAGGCCTCAGCCGGTGCATAGTGTCTCCACATCTTTAAATCCTCATATTCCGGGCATTCCCCAAAATTATTTACATGGCGTCTGTCCATTAAAATCCTCACCTCCGCCGGTACAATTGTGCCGGCGGAGGTTTTAGCTGTATTTTACAAAAAATCGCAGTATATTTCATTGTTAAAATACCCCCACCGGGTATATATTAATATCAGCGGCAAGACAGCAAAATTAACACATAGCATCTGCCAAACTTCTGAAATTTCATAAAGGAGACCTGCGATATGAAAAGCATGACAGCTGAAGAATACAAAGTGGGAAACACCGTGGAATATGGCGTCTACGGTGGTCATCCTATAAAGTGGCGGGTTCTGGCCAAACAGGGTAAAATGCGCCTTCTATGTTCACAGGAGATTGTGACAGAGCGGCCATACAACCCGGAATATGTAAACACCTACTGGGAGACCTCCCCTCTGCGGAAGTGGCTGAACAAAACATTTTTTATGGAAGCCTTTTCCATAGAGGAGAGAAGCCGGATTGTAAATACACGAGTTGAAAACCTCCCAAGCCCAAGATACTTTACAAGCGGCGGAGCAGACACCGTTGACAAGCTGTTTATTTTTAACATAGAGGAAGCTGAAAAATATTTTTCAGACGGCCATGACCGCGCCCTGGGACACTGGTGGTGGCTTCGCACCCCCGGCAGCACTCTTTTAAGTGCTGCAAGCGTATACATAGACGGTACCATTTATGAAAACGGCGTGAATGTTTATTTTGCAGACGGCGGTGTACGTCCGGCAATGTGGGTGCTGACACGAGGATAACTGTCTTAGACAGAAAAACAGCACATTTCGGGAATAATCTATCTCGAAATGTACTGTTTTTTCTTTTATCCCACTGAACCTGTTCCCCCGCCCATAAGCTTTGCCAGGTTTGCAGGCACATTTATGACAGCGTTCTGGTCGTCTTTTTTAATGCCGTTATACCAGTCTATCCAGCTCGGCTCATCTGTAACGCCGCCGGCAACGGTTTTTTCGTCATTTTCGCCGCGCTGCTTAAAAATTATCCAGGTGTCGTTCATGGACACCTCAATGGTGCCCTCAGCCCCGTACTGATAACCATACCCCACGCCAAAATTTGACTGACAGTCCTTTTCCGGTATCTCCCAGGCTTCAACCGTTGAGGTTATCTCACCGTCCATAGTTCCGCACCGCGGCCCCGGCGCACTTTCCCGGCCGGTGTCATAATAGAGCACGCCGTCCACCATGACCATTGGTATGCGGTCATGCTTAATCTCTTCAGGCGGAACCTCACTTTCCGTAATGCCGCCGCAGGCCGCCAGGCACATGGCAAACAGCACTGCTATGAAACACAGGGCAAGTCTTTTCACCTTGAGTACCTCCTTTTTTACACATCTATATTGACGTCCTGAAATGAAAAAAGTTCCTTTAAAAGACATTTTACTACAATTTTTTAGCTGCATTCCCCAGCTTCGAAACTATTTTAAAATTTCCCGTCCTGTGCTATAATTGTCTCATACAATTATCCGAACATTTTCATCGAATATAATTCCACGGAGTATAAAAAATGAAAAAAGTAAAATTGAAAAGCAATAAAAAAGTCATTATACCTGTAGTTGTAGTATGTTTACTTATCATCCTTGCCGCAATTGGTATCTATTTTATAACTTCGGGCACAAATGAGGAAAAAGCCCTTGATACTTCACCAAATGAAGAAAAGGCAGAAAATATAGTCCCGTCAAGTGAACAAAATCTAATTAACAGTACTAATGATGATATAGATGAAGAAGCTGCAAAAGAAGAAACAGAAAATAGCAGTACAGAAATAACAAACAACACAGAGAATAAAGTTTCTGAAAGTATAAATGACAATATTTACAGCGACAATAATGATACGATAACTGGTGGACAAGCCGACGACAATATCTCCAGCAATGATAATTCCAGCAGCAACAGTGGTCAGTCTTCTGCCCAGCCCCATAGTCACACATGGGTTGACCATACTGCTTCCAAACAAGTGTGGGTGTCAAATATTGTAACTGTACCCGACTACGAGACACAAACAATCTACGGTGCACGCTTTTACACAATGAACAGCGATGGAAGCATGACTGCCAACGGCCCGACATACTGGTTTGAGAACGGGTTCACAAAAGACGACCTTAAGGCCATAATCCGCAACGGCATTAAGAACGCAGATGAAAATGGACTTTATAATGGTGTCTACTACGGCAACTACCAGAATGTAACAAAGACCGAACAGGTACAGGTGGGCTCGCATGAGGAGGACCAGGGGTACTATGAAGAACAGTCCTATATAGACTATCAGTACTGTGCTGTTTGCGGTGAGCGAAGGTAGAAATATTCACTGAACAAGCGCAAAATCAAAAAAAGCCCTGTCCCAAATACTGGACAGGGAAAAAAGCAAATAATGGCAGAAAAAAGCCGTGAGAAGTCTCTCACGGCTTTTTATATTCAGGCTTCTTATTCCTCTTCGGTCTCTTCCGCCGGAGCCTCCTCCTGACACTCCTCACAACAGGCAGTTCCGTCGTCCCTGCCGGAAATATCAATTACAATCCCGTCGTCCTCCGCCACATCTGCAAAGGCGGGGTCACTGGCCCAATCGTATTTTGTATCAACAATATACTTGCCATCGTCCGTCTTGCTTATGCATATGCCATTTTTTCCGCCGGTTGTAAATTTTATCTCCTGAGAAGTCTCGTCGTCTGCCCACTTTTTGAGTCCGTACACAAGGCTTACCGCCGCGGCAGTTCCTGCTGCGGCCACAACGCCCGCCGTTATTTTAAGCGCCGTGCCTAATACGCTCTTACCCATATTCAAATACCTCCTAAGATATTTTTTCCAAACATCGTGTCTTTATTATATACAAGATATCGCAATTTTTCAACCGCTTCACAAAACCTTAATAAGTTTTTTACTCCCGCGGACGAGAGCGTCTATAAAATAGTCCGCCTCCTCCATTGTCGTGTACCTTGACAGGCTGACCCTTATCGCCCCGTCAATTACTTTTGCCGGAAGTCCCATGGCCTCCAGCACATGGCTGCGTTTTCCCTTTTTACAGGCGGAACTCTTGGAGACAAAAATCCCCTCCGCCTCCAAAAAGTTCATCATCACCTCACTTCTGTAACCCGGAAGTCCAAGGCTCAATATGTGGGGCGCGTCGCTCTCTCCCAGAACTTCGGCGCCGTCTATTCCTGACAGGACACCTTTTTCAATGTGAGCTTTTATCTCCCTCATTCTTTTGGTGTTTTCCGCCATCTCCTTCTTGCCAAGTCCGGCGGCACAGCCAAACCCCGCAATTGCCGGCATGGCCTCTGTGCCGGAGCGCAGGCCGCTCTCCTGGCCTCCCCCCTCAATAAACGCGCCGAGCTTTACGCCATTTTTAATATACAGGGCTCCGCAGCCCTTAGGCCCGTGTATCTTGTGTGAACTTAAGGATATGAGGTCGGCCCCCAGCTTTTTCACGTTTATGTCCACCTTACAGAGGGCCTGAACTGCGTCGGTGTGGATAATGGGGGCATATCCGCGTTTTTTTATAAGCCCCGCAATCTCTTTCACAGGGTTCACGGCACCCGTCTCATTGTTTACAAGTATCACAGACACCAGCGCTGTGTCCTCCCGAACTGCCGCGGCAAGCTCCTCCGGGTCCACCCTGCCGCTTTTTCCCGGCATTATGCGTGTAATCTCAAAGCCTCTCTGCTCCAAAACCGCAGCGGGGCGGCCGACTGCGTCGTGCTCAGCACCCGTTATTACGATATGGCGGCCGCGGCGGCGCATCGTCTCCGCTCCCCGGAAAATTGCCCAGTTGTCAGCTTCGGTTCCCCCGGAGGTAAAATAAATCTCCTCAGGGCTGGCCCCAATTGCCCCGGCCACCTCCTCCCGGGCATTTTTGAGAAACACCTTTGCCTCTCTCCCCATAAGATGGGTTGAGGAGGGGTTCCCGTAATTCTCCTCCATAACACGGCACATAAGCTCCGCCGCCTCGTGCCTCACGCGCGTTGTAGCGGCGTTGTCAAGATAAACTCTCATATTCTCGTCTCCGTAAATAACTAAGCTTTATAATCTGCCCCTTGTAACGCTCTGTTTATTGGGTTATTATATACGTTACAGCGGTAAAACTCAAGAGGAGAGAGACTATTGAAATTTACAATCGTAACCCTTGGCTGCAAGGTAAATCAGTTCGAATCCCAGGCTATGGAGCAGCTTCTTATTGAGAGGGGCCATGTCCCTGCAAAGCTCGGAGACGGCTGTGACGCCGTTATAATAAACTCCTGCGCCGTCACGGCAGAGAGCGGCAGAAAATCCCGTCAGGCCGTGCGGCACTGCAAGAAGGCAGAGCCTCAGGCGATTATCGCTCTCGGCGGCTGCTACGCGCAGACAAAATCTCCGGAGCTTGACAGTCTCGGTGCCGACCTAATCGGCGGCAGCGGCGAGAGGGCCAAATTTGTCTCCGACCTTGAGACCGTGTATTTAAAAAGGACACAGCTTAAAACTACCGACGACCCAAAGCTCCGGAAAGAATTTGAGATACTCCCCGGCGGAAGTGCAGAGGGGCGCACGCGCGCCGTTTTAAAAATTGAGGACGGCTGCCGAAACTTCTGCACCTACTGCATCATTCCGTATCTGCGCGGTCCTGTGCGTTCCATGCCGCCTGACGAGATACGTCGGGAAAGTGAAAAGCTGTACAGAGACGGCTATGGGGAAATCGTAGTCACAGGAATTGAAATATCCTCCTATGGCCTCGACCTTCCCGGGAATGTCTCCCTGATAAATGCCATTGAGGAAATATCCGCCGCCGCGCCGGGTGTGCGGATACACTTAGGCTCTCTTGAGCCACGCACAGCCACGCGTGAGTTCTGCAGGGCGCTGAAGGATATCCCATTTATATGCCCGCACTTTCACCTGTCCCTTCAGAGCGGCTGCGACAGCGTGCTCCGGCGAATGGGCAGAAAATACGACACCGCCCTTTTTTACGAGAGCGTCATAAATTTAAGGGAGTTCTTCCCAAACTGCGGCATAACCACCGATGTCATAGCCGGATTTCCCGGCGAGACGGAGGAGGAACACAAGGACACACTGAGTTTTTTGAAAAAATGCCGTTTTTCAGCAATACACGTCTTTCCCTACTCCCCCCGTCCGGGCACAAAAGCCGCCCAGTCAGACGGACAGCTGCAAAAGGGAGAAAAACACCGCCGGTGCGCTGAGATATCATCTCTTGCCGGCACGATGTCCGATGATTTCAGGGCAGCACAGGTGGGCAAAACACTCAGCGTGCTGTTTGAGACATATGGAAATGGAATGTGGCACGGCCACACGGAAAACTACCTTGAGGCGGCTGTCCCCGGAGAAAATCTGAGGGGTAAGACACTCCCCGTACAAATCACGGGTTGTAATGGAAATATTCTTTGTGGAGAAGTAACAACCTCCGCTGTTTGACATTAGTTTGACAAAGCGATATAATTTATAGATATAAATTTCCCGCCGTTTTTACGTTTGCGGCAGGAAAACAATATCCTTTTAAGGAACAATTTTTTAAAGAAGGTGCAGAAAAATGACAAACGACCGAATCTTCAATTTCTCAGCAGGACCCTCAATGTTACCACTTTCCGTACTGGAAACCGCGGCATCTGAGATGACCAATTACAAGGGCAGCGGCATGTCAGTCATGGAGATGAGTCATCGAAGTAAGGTCTATCAGTCAATTTTCGATGAGACCAAGGCAAATTTCAAGCGCATTTTCCACGTGCCCGACACACATGAAATACTCTTTATGCAGGGCGGCGCCACATTCCAGTTTGCCGCGGTGCCATTAAACCTCATGGGTGAAAACGGGACGGCGGACTACGCCATAACCGGCAACTTCTCAAAAATCGCCTCCAAGGAGGCCTCTAAATACGGAAAGGTAAACATTGCCTGCGACTCCTCCGACCGCAACCACACATATATCCCCGCACAGGAGGATTTAAAGCTCACTCCCGACGCTTCATACTTCCACTACTGCGCCAACAACACCATCTACGGCACTGAGTGGAAATATGTGCCTGACACAGGCAGCGTACCGCTTGTGTGCGACATGTCTTCAAACTTCCTGTCAAAGCCTGTGGACGTGTCAAAATACGGCATAATTTACGGCGGCGTCCAGAAGAATATGGCTCCGGCCGGTATGGCAGTGGTCATAATCGACAAATCTCTTGCCGGACATGAGCTTCCCATTACTCCCAAAATTATGAATTACCAGACTGCTATCGACAAGGACAGCATGGATAACACACCTCCCTGCTACACCATTTACATGCTGGGCCTGGTGCTCAAGTGGCTCGACTCTCAGGGCGGCGTTGAGGGTATGGAAAAAATAAAGTCAAAAAAAGCAGGAATTCTCTACGACATGCTGGACAACAGCAAAATGTTCAAGGCGATTGCCGATAAAGAGGCACGCTCCGACATGAACGTCACATTCCGCACCGGCGACGAGGAGCTTGACGCCAAATTTATAAAGGCCGCAACTGAAGCCGGATTTGCAAACCTCAAAGGCCACCGTCTAGCAGGCGGCATGAGGGCCTCAATCTACAACGCAATGCCAATGGAGGGCGTTGAGAAGCTGGCCGACTTTATGAGGGAGTTTGAGAAAAACAACTAATAGTTTTACTGAAAGGACAAAAGTTCCATGTATAAGGTTAAGACATTAAATAAAATATCAAAAATCGGCCTCAATGTGTTTACAGATAAATACACCGTGGCCGACGACTGTGAAAATCCCGATGCTATTTTAGTAAGAAGCGCAAAAATGCACGATATGGAGTTTAACCCTGAGCTTCTCTGTATCGCCCGCGCCGGCGCCGGCACAAACAACATTCCCTGTGACCGCTGCGCTGAGGAGGGCATTGTGGTATTCAACACCCCCGGTGCAAACGCAAATTCTGTCAAAGAGCTTGTAATCTGCGCACTGCTTCTGGCCTCCCGCGATGTGGTGGGCGGAATCAAGTGGGTAGACTCCATTGCCGGAACAGAAGATGTCGCCGGTCAGGTTGAAAAGGGAAAAAGCGCCTTTGTGGGTCCGGAAATCACCGGAAAGACCCTTGGTGTCATCGGCCTTGGCGCCATTGGCGCAAAGGTGGCAAACGACGCCGTCCGCCTTGGTATGAAGGTCTACGGCTACGACCCCTACATCTCTGTTGAGGCCGCATGGCGGCTCTCCGCCGGGGTTATCCACGCAACGGACCTCGACACAATTTTCCGTGAGTGCGACTATATTACAATCCACGTGCCCTATATGGAAGCCACAAAGCACACCATAAACGCAGAGACAATCGGCAAGATGAAACAGGGCGTGCGCATTATAAACCTTGCTCGGGCGGAGCTTGTTGACGACGATGCCATTATAAAGGCGATTGAGGACGGTAAAGTAGCCCGCTATGTCACAGATTTTCCAAACAACAAGACTGCCGGTGTTCCAGGCATTGTGGCAATCCCCCACCTTGGCGCCTCCACACCTGAGAGCGAGGATAACTGCGCCGTTATGGCCGCCAATGAGATAATCGACTATCTGGAAAACGGAAATATTGTGAACTCCGTCAACATGCCGGCGGCACACCTGCCGGTCACCGGAGACCCGAGAATATGCATTTTCCATCAGAACGTACCGGATATGATTGCGAAAATTACTTCTTTAATTTCCGCACAGGGCATAAATATTGAAAACATGGTAAATGCCAGCAAAAAGGGAGCCAAATACGCATATACACTGCTTGACGTTTTGCAGTTACCCGCCGGAATTGAGGAGGCACTCAAGGCCATTGACGGCGTAATGCGCGTACGCACCATCAAATAAAATAATTGTAAACTGCAGGAAACCGTTTCCGTATGACGAGTGCGGAAACGGTTTTCTAAAATCTATACTCTGGGGGAATTTTCAATGAAAAAACTTATGCTGCTTGTAAACCCCGTTGCCGGTAAGGGCAGTGCAAAATCTGTGCTGATGAGCATAGTCTCCTGCTTTAACGACGCGGGGTATGAGACAACAGTTTACGTCTCGTCACCTGAGCGCAGCATACAGTACCTGGCAGATGAATTTGGCTGGCATTATGACATGGTCGTGTGTATCGGCGGCGACGGCACGCTAAGCGAAACGGTAAACGGCCTGTTGAAAGATGGAAATCCTCCGCCAGTTCTGGGTTACATACCTGCCGGGTCAACAAACGACTTTGCCTCTACACTGGGACTTCCGAAAAATCTCCTTGAAACAGCGGCGCTGATTGCCAAAAATGAACCCGTACCTGTAGATTTAGGCTATTATAACGGAAACTACTTCACATATGTGGCGGCGTTTGGAGCATTTGCAAACGTGTCGTATGCCACGCCGCAAAAGACAAAAAACACCTTTGGCCACCTGGCGTACATATTCGAGGGGCTGGCAAACCTTCCCTCTATTAAGCCGGTACACATAACTATCGAGTATGACGGCAGCACCCTCTCCGGGGACTTCATATTCGGGTGTGTGGCAAACTCCACTTCCGTTGGTGGATTTGTTAAAATCGATCCAAACCTCGTGCTGTTAAACGACGGACTTTTTGAAGTCATACTCGTACGCAACCCGATGAATATAATTGACTTTACAAATGTCATATCCAGCATTATATCCCAGTCCTATGACAACGGAAATGTTGTCCTTTTACACGCCAAAAAGATAAAATTTACTTTCGACACTGCGGTTGACTGGTCCCGGGACGGCGAATACGGCGGGACTTACAGCACCATTACCATAGAAAACAAGCATGAGGCAATACAAATTGTCCGATAAACCGCACCGGAAAGGCACTTAAATTATGAACGTAAACATTCTCGCCGTGGGAGATGTCGCGGGGCCGGACGCCCTTGATTTTCTCTGTAAACGGCTTAATTCACTGAAAAAGCTGTACGGAATTGATTTTACCGTTGTAAACGGGGAAAATGCCTCCGGCATCGGCATTACCCCCTCCCAGGCGGACATGCTTTTAGACGCCGGTACGGATATAATTACCCTTGGCAACCACACCTGGGGCAAAAGCGGCATTGAGGACTATTTAGACGACTGCCGGTATATCATACGTCCTGCAAACTTCGCGCCGCAGGTGCCGGGCCGCGGATTTGTCTGCGTTGACGCTTCCTTTGGCAGAGTCTGCGTCATAAACCTCATCGGCCGCTGTTCCATGAGCTTCGGACCGGACAACCCCTTTTTTGCAGCGGACAAAATTCTGAAGGAGACCGGCTGCACCATAAACCTTGTGGATTTCCACGCGGAGGCCACCAGCGAAAAACTGGCCATGGCAAACTATCTGGACGGCCGCGTCTCAGCACTCTGGGGCACCCACACCCACGTTCAGACCTCTGACGCGTCGGTGATGCCAAAGGGCACCGGATATATAACCGACCTCGGTATGTCGGGACCGATAAACTCTGTAATCGGTATCGCACCGGAGCTTTCTGTGTCCATGTTTCTGGGCAATCCCCCAAAGCGTTACCGCCCCGCCGCAGGCCCAAGCAAAATTGAGGGTGCAGTGTTCACAATTGACGCCAAGACCGGCCTGTGTACAGGTGCAGAGGCCATAAGAATTATATAATTTGGAGATTTGAGATGAAAACCGTCCTGATAACAGGCGCCTCCCGGGGAATCGGCGCCGCCTGCGCAGAAAAATTCTCCCTGGAAGGCTTCGATGTAATAATAAACTACAACCGCTCGGAAAAAGCGGCCCTTGAGCTTGCGGATAAACTCCACTGCCGCGCCCTCCGCGCCGACGTCTCAGACGCCCGGCAGGTAGAGAATATGTTTAATGCCATAGAGAAAGTCGATATTTTAGTCTGCAACGCCGGCATTTCCGACGGCGGAAAAATGTTCTGCGACACCACTTTTCAGGACTGGGCGCGCATATTCTCCGTAAACCTTGGCGGAACAGTAAACTGCATTAAGTACGCCCTTCCCCATATGGTACATGAAAAATGGGGAAGAATTGTCACTATCTCCTCAATGTGGGGTATCAGCGGCGCGTCGTGTGAATCTGTTTACTCCTCCTCAAAGGCGGCGGTTATTGGGCTCACAAAGTCTTTAGCTCAGGAACTCGGCCCCTCCGGCATAACCGTAAACTGTATCGCCCCCGGCGTAATAGACACGGACATGAACGCCTGTTATGACGAGGCCACAATGAAAGAGCTGGCCATGGCCGCTCCCCTTTGCCGCACCGGTTCTCCCCGGGACGTGGGCGAGGCCGTTTTCTTTTTGGCAAATCAGGAATTTATCACCGGGCAGGTTTTGGGAGTTGACGGAGGTTTTCTGCTGTGAATGATTTGATATTTTCACCGGCGTCCCCGGAGCTTTTGGACGACATCTGCGCCCTGTATCAGGACGTTACAGCCCATTTAAACAGTATGGGCATAATTCAGTGGGACGACGAATATCCAAACAGGGAAATCCTGTCAGAGGATATAGCTTCCGGTTCCATGTATGTAAGCATTATGGACGGAAGGCTCATAGCCGCATATGTACTGAACGATGACTCTGATATCGAGTACGAAACAGGCAACTGGGACACGGGCAGCAAAAGCCTTATACTCCACAGGCTGTGCACACACCCTGATTTTCAGGGGCAGGGATTTGGCCGCAAATCTGTACTCGACGCAGAAAAACGCGCAAGAGAGCTTGGCTGTGATTATCTTCGGCTTGACGCATTTGAGAAAAATCCCATATCTCTTGGGCTTTACAAGTCCATGGGATACAGAAATGCGGGCAGCGTCACATTTAGAATGGGTACATTCTATCTCTTTGAAAAAAAGCTGTAGGAGTATGTAAAATTTTGCCGTCTTAACCCGGCAGTCAGGAGGCACACATATGTCAGAAACAGTATTTCAAAGCATGAGAGAAAACGTGGATAAAATACGGGAAACCATGTACAGGGCCGCTGAACAGGCCGGCCGAAATCCGGAGGATATACTCCTCTGCGCGGCCTGCAAAACTCGCACTATTGAGGAAGTAAAATTCAGCGCCGGACTTGACATTGACCTCTTTGGGGAAAATCACGCCCAGGAGCTCACAGAAAAATATGATGCCGGGGCATATCTCAAAAAGCCCTCACATTTTATAGGTCATCTCCAGACAAACAAGGTGAAAAAAGTTGTGGGCAGAGCCTCCCTTATCCAGAGTGTGGACAGTCCCCGGCTTTTGGCGGCTGTCTCGTCAGAAGCTGAAAAGCGGGGGATTACCCAGGACATACTTTTAGAGGTAAACATCGGCGGCGAGGACAGCAAAAGCGGCACAACCTCCGAAGAGCTCTGGAGCCTTGCCGACAATGCAGCCGGCACTTCAAATGTGCGCGTCCGCGGGCTAATGGCCATTCCACCCATGAGTGACAGCGAGACTGTTATGCGCGGGTATTTTGCGGATATGCGGCACCTCTTTGAAAAGCTGCGTGAGAGGTATCCCGATTTTCCGGCTGACACCCTGTCCATGGGTATGAGCCATGATTACCCCTGGGCAATTGCCGAGGGCAGCACCATGGTGCGTATCGGCAGCGCCATTTACGGTCCGCGGGTATACAGGTAATTTTATTTATGTGACATTATAAAATCAAACTCCCCGAAACGTATAGCCGTTTCGGGGAGTTCTCTATTACATAATATTTAGTGTCTTTTTCTAAGTCCATTCTATATGTGGACCAATAACAATTACATGCGATATCACGCAAAGCATTAAGAGCATAAAATACCCTCAGCCCTTGAAAATACAGGAAAAAGCCCTGTAACCACTGAGGTTACAGGACTATTATAATGGAGCGGGTAATGGGAGTTGAACCCACCTGTCAAGCTTGGGAAGCTTGCATTCTACCGATGAACTATACCCGCCGATGTGCTATTTATCATACCACACCGATGACATAAAATCAAGTACAAAATAGACGCACTTAAACATATCATTCATTTTCGCTGTCGGTCTTTGTCCCGTTATCTTCACTCTCCGGGAACGCGTAGCGCTCGCGGTATCTCTCATACCGCCGCTCAAAGTCTCCGCTGGCCTCAGAAGTGCCCGACTTGAGCTCTCCCAAAAATTTGTGTGTGTTGTACGTGTCCTCAGACACCTGAATCATCTCAACGGCAATATTGGAGCAGTGGTCAGCAATCCTCTCAAAATTCGTGAGGAGGTCATTCAGCACAAAGCCGTATTCAATTGTACAGCTTCCCGCCCTAAGGCGTTCCACATGGCGTGTCTTCACCTCACGCACGAGCCCGTCGATTACCTGCTCCTGAGGCTCTATCTTTCCGGCAAGGGCAAGGTCACGGTTTACAAACGCCTTTTCTGTGCGGTCTACTATATCTGACACTGCCTTTCTCAAGACCCGCAGTTCCTCCTGCGCCTGGCTTGAGAAGTTTATTTTTTTATCCTCTATCTCCTGTGCCGTTTTGAGAAGGTTCAGTGCATGGTCTCCAATACGCTCAAAGTCACCAATCACGTGCAGAAGGGTATTGACTGTACAGTTGTCGTCATGATTAAGCTGATACGCCGACAGCTTTACAAGATATGTCCCCAGCATATCCTCATACTGATCCACGTGTGCCTCACATTCCTCAGCCATCTTTGCTTTTGAAGCGTCCCACTTCTCTGTGACATCAAGAGCGTTTACAAGCATTGTTCTTGACATCTCAAACATGTCGCATGCCACAGCCCTTGCCCGCTCTGCGGCAACACCAGGTGTGGCAAAAAGGCGCTCATCCAGTACGGCAGTCTGTTCCCCTGCCACTTTCTTGTCTCTCACAGTCATTGTTGCCAATTTTTCAAGGCCGCGTGTGAACGGCATTAATATGGCAGTAGTTATCACGTTAAATGTAGTGTGAACGATAGCTATACCCAATTCCGAAGTCGGCTGACCCAAAAATGGCCACGGCACAATGGCGTTTATCCCGTAGAACAGGCACAGGAACACTATGACGCCTATAATGTTAAAATATAAATGTACCATTGCAACCCTTTTCGCATCTTTATTCGCGCCCACAGAAGAAATAAGTGCCGTGACACATGTACCTATATTCTGCCCCATAATTATTGGTATTGCAGAAGAAAATGTCACTATTCCCGTGGCAGAAAGTGCCTGAAGGATACCAACACTTGCCGAAGAGGACTGAATAATTCCGGTGAGAACTGCTCCTACTAAAACTCCCAGTACGGGATTTGAGAACTTCAAAAACAGAGATGTAAACCACGCCTCGTCCTTTAAGGGCTCCATTGCCCCGGACATTGTCTCCATTCCGAACATAAGCACCGTAAATCCCAGCATTATAGTGCCTACTCCCTTTTTCTTATCGCTCTTAGAGAACATACACAGTGCAATACCTATGACCGCAAGTATCGGACTGAAAGACGACGGCTTTAAAAGCTGTATAAAAAAGCTCTCGCCGTCTATTCCGGAAAGGCTCAAAATCCACGCAGTTACGGTTGTGCCTACATTGCTTCCCATGATAACCGGGATAGCCTGCCTCAGCTGCATAATGCCGCTGTTGACAAACCCCACAAGCATGACAGTTGTTGCCGATGATGACTGAATTACGGCGGTTACACCAAGGCCCAGCAAAAATCCGGTGAGTTTTGACGATGTCATTCTATTCAGCAAGGACTGAAGCTTTCCCCCTGCCTGACGCTCAAGCGCCTTGCCCATTATATCCATTCCAAATAGAAACAGGGCCAGTCCTCCCAGCAGCGTTAAGAGATTAAAAATGGTCATTTACAAACCCCTTCCACATTCCTTTACATTTTTTATACATACATTTTACAATTAATTTTCCGCTAAGTAAATATCAAATATGGGGTTTATTTACAGGCTTTTTCAAATCTTGTCAATTTTCACATAAAACAAGCTATCATATTGCCCAATATAGGCGCATATTTCTGTACAAAACAATTTTGGCAGCCAATCGCGGTCAAACTGTCTTTGTCCGCTACAAAGCCCGCCGCCCTGGGCGGCAGAATGGAGAGTAACATGAAAAAAGTCGTATCAATTTTACTGGCGGTATGCCTTGCAATCGTATTTCCTGTCACGTTCTACGCCGATGATGACGGAGGTTTTCTGGACTTTACAGACAATGAAGACGTTGACGCGTCTGTATTCTTTGATTTTGCCGAGAGCGCAGACGCTGCCGGGGAACCGCAGATTTCCGCTCCATCTGCAATTCTCATGGAAAAGAGCACAGGCACTGTAATATACGAAAAAGACGCCGATAACAAGATGGAGCCGGCAAGCGTTACAAAGGTAATGACCATTCTTCTCATCGTAGAGGCAATAGAAAGCGGCAGCCTGTCATTAGACGAAATGGTTACATGCTCCACCCGCGCCTCCTCTATGGGCGGCTCTCAGATATATCTCAAGGAAAACGAACAGCTCAGTGTCCAGGAAATGCTGAAATCCATTGTGGTGGCCTCTGCAAACGACGCCGCCGTGGCAATGGCGGAGCACATGTGCGGCACTGAAGACGTGTTTGTCACTAAAATGAATGAGCGCGCGGCACAGCTCGGCATGACAAACACCAATTTCACAAACTGCACCGGCCTTATGGACGATGAAACTCACGTAACAACCGCAAGGGATATCGCAATCATGTCACGCGAGCTCATATCCCACGACATGATAAAGGACTACACGACAATCTGGATGGACACCGTGCGGAACGGCGAATTTGGACTTACAAATACAAATAAGCTTGTGCGTTATTACGAGGGGGCCACAGGCCTTAAAACAGGCTTTACAAACCGGAGCATGTACTGTCTTTCCGCCACGGCGGAGCGAGACGGCATGGAGCTTATCGCCGTTATAATGCATGGTGAGACAAGTGCTCAGCGCTTTGAGGACGCAAAGTCGCTTTTAAACTACGGATTTGCAAATTACACCGTTATCGACACCTCACCCGACTCCCCTCTCCCTCCTGTAATGGTTGAGCTCGGAAAAGCCGCCACAGTACAGCCTGTAACATCGGCACACGAAAATATGCTCATTCCAAAGGGAAACGCAACCAACATCAACAAAACTGTGGAGCTCTCTGAAAAAGTGAGCGCACCTGTAAATGCCGGCGACAAGCTGGGCACAGTTACAATTTACAACGGCGAAGAAGCAATCTACTCCTATGACCTTGTGGCCGGAGACAGTGTTGAACGTCTGACCTTCCCGGATATATTAATAAAGTTTTCACAACTTTTGTTTAATAAGTCATTGTAAATGGGGCTGTAATGGGGTAAAATGCTCTCTGTTAGTTTACTGGATTTAGGAGCTTACATATGATAAAAACAGATTTTTCAGGCGTAGACGGTTTCTCCATATTCCCGCAGTTTGAGAATGCGGAAAGCGCATGCCGGACAGTAACCGACCCCGGCGGCATATACGCAGAATACAACGGCTGGGCAGACCTTCCCGACACAATATCTGAAAACCTGCTCACAGAGATAACAAACACTGCCAAGGAAATTAACAGTCAGTCAAAAGTTGTTGTTATTCTGGGCGCCGGAGGCTCATATTTAGGGGCCAAGGCTGCCATTGATTTCCTGTACTCCCCAAATTATAACCTAATAAGAAAAAATACACCTATAATCTTTTTTGCAGGTGACAATCTCTCCGCTGAATACCTTCAGCAGATAATGCACTTTGTCATTTCAAAAGATTTTTCGGTTCTGGCAATTTCAAAATCCGGACGCACACTTGAGACATCGGTTGCCTTCCGTACATTTCAAAGTCTCTTAAAAGCGAAGTACGGCACCGGCGCTGCGGCACGCACCTACATAATAACCGACCGTAACCGGGGCGCGTTCCGCAAATACGCGGACGAAAACGGCTGTACAAGTTTTGAGGTGCCGGAGAATATCGGCGGCCGATACAGCGTTCTGACTCCCGTCGGCCTCCTGCCAATGGCCATATCCGGTATTGACATACGTGAGGTTGTTGCCGGCGCTTCAGATGAGCGCAAAAACGGGCATGACAGAGCTGTTCAATACGCTGCGTACCGCCAGGCTCTTTACAGCGTGGGTAAAAAGATGGAATTTCTGTGCGCCTTTGAGCACAACTGCCGCTGCTTCGGCGAGTGGTGGCGCCAGCTCTTTGCCGAGAGTGAGGGCAAAAACGGACAGGGGATTTTTCCCGTTTTCTGCGATTACACCTCTGACATGCACTCAATCGGCCAGTACATTCAGGAGGGAGAGCGCTCAATGTTTGAGACCTTCCTCTGCTTTGAGGAGGGGCGCGCGCACCTGCTGGTGCCGGAGTGCGATATTGACGACGGGTATGACCGTCTTGCCGGAATTGATTTTAACATCATGAACCGCGCTGTTGCAGACGGAATAGCAGATGCGCACATCTCCGGTCAGGTTCCGGTAATACAGCTCACTCTGCCGTGCATATCCCCAAGGTCGCTTGGCGCGCTGTTTTACTTCTTCGAGCTCTCCTGTGGCATATCCGCCCACATGGCAGGCGTAAATCCATTTGACCAGCCCGGTGTTGAAGCCTATAAAAAGAACTTTTTCCCCTTTCTGGAAAAGCTGATTTAACACCTTGCACAAATTCACAGTTTTTTCATAGTTTCATGTTGCCAAATGCGCATAAACATGTTAGAATAAATCAACCAGAAAAAATAAAGGGGTGTTCAATTTGGTTAAAGTAATTATGGGTCTTAAGGGCTCCGGAAAAACCAAAAAACTTATTGATTTAATAAACGAAACCTCAAAAGATGAGCACGAAAATATCGTGTGCATCGAGCGGAAAGCGCAGCTCACCTATGACCTTCCGTACACCGTGCGCCTTGTAACAGCTTCTGATTATAACCTCAACAATTATGAGGTGCTCAAGGGCTTTATAAGCGGACTGCACGCCGGAAATTATGATATAACCCATATCTTTATCGACAACCTCTTCAAAATCGTTGATTCTACCTATGACGCC
The DNA here is from genome assembly GCA_904420055.1 of Candidatus Alloscillospira gallinarum. Lineage (GTDB taxonomy): Bacteria > Bacillota > Clostridia > Oscillospirales > Oscillospiraceae > Alloscillospira > Alloscillospira gallinarum. Next base: position 39,632 of record CAJFTV010000087.1, read on the forward strand.
GCGGCTGAAGAATTTGTCGCCTGGTGCGAGGCATTTTCCGAAAAGGAAAAGGTCAATTTCACAATGACTCTCAGCGCGGACGTATCTCTTGCCTCCGACAAGGTGAAGGCCCTTTTTTAACCACACTTTAAACCATTTAATTCTGCCGCATTGCCTGCGGCAGAATTTTTTCTGGAGTATTACCCATGAAAACTAATTTTCAGCTTGTTTTGGACGATATCATAAAAAAAGAACAGGCCGCCGGGCGCACGCCAGGTCTCCTGCTCCACAGCTGCTGCGGCCCGTGCAGCACATACGTCCTGGAGTATCTCTGCCGGTACTTCAAAATTGACGTATTCTACTATAATCCCAACATATATCCGTCTGAGGAATTTCAAAGGCGGCTTGAAGCTCAGAAAAAGGTTCTGCACGACATACCGTTTTCCGGCGATATCGGCCTTATCGTCCCGGAATACGTCCCTGAGGAGTTCTCCAAGGCTGTCTGTGGACTTGAAGCCGAACCGGAGGGCGGCGCGCGCTGTCCTGTATGTTTTTCCCTGCGACTTGAGCGCACCGCCGAATATGCCCTGACGCACGGCTATGATTACTTTGGCACTACCCTCACTGTAAGCCCCCACAAAGACGCCCTTATCCTGAACGAGACAGGCAAAGCCCTCGGAGAAAAGTCCGGAATAAGCTTCCTCTTTTCCGACTTTAAAAAGCGTGAGGGATACAAGCGCAGTACTGTACTGTCCCGGGAATACGGCATCTACCGCCAGGACTACTGCGGCTGTATCTACTCCCTGAACAGCCGCGGCAAATAAATAACCATGACCTCTGTACCATATTTTTCCGGTGCAAGAGGTCTTATTTTTTCTTTTTTGAATATACTCTTTATGCGCATGTCCACATAAGGAGGAGATTTATTTGGAGCTGGCACTTATTCTTTTTGCCGTAACTTACGTCTGCATGATGCTGTTTACCCAATACCGTTCATATATCGCCATTATATCCGCCGGGGTATTCATCTCACTTGGTATAATTCCGCTGTCTCAGATAGCCGGCGCCGTGGAGTGGAATGTAATCCTCATGATTGGCGGCACAATGGGCACTATGTTTTTCTTTGTAGAGTCTAAAATGCCCGCGCTAATGGCCGACGGCATTCTCTCCCGGACTCCAAATGTGAAGTGGGCAATTATCGCGCTGTCCCTGTTTTCCGGGCTGATTTCCGCATTTATGGACAACGTTGCAACCGTGCTCATGCTGGCGCCCGTAGCCCTTGCCATCGCCAAAAAACAAAATGTAAACCCTGTAAGCATGCTGGTCGCCATATCCATATCCTCCAACCTTCAGGGGGCGGCCACACTCGTCGGGGATACTACGTCCATACTCATGGGCGGATACGCCGGAATGGACTTTCTCGATTTCTTCTTTTTCCGCGGCAGGATAGGTATTTTCTGGGTTGTGGAGGCAAGCGCCGTGGTCTCCATTTTTGTGCTGGCATTCCTCTTCAGAAAAAACAGGCAGTCAATTGTGTCACGGGAAAAGACAAAGGTCACGGATTTTTTCCCCACATATATGCTGCTTCTCACCGTTGGGCTTTTAATATTCGCTTCATTCTTCCCAAACAAGCCCGAACTTACAAACGGCTATATATGTGTGGGCATCTTCCTTGTTTGCGTTATTCGCGAGCTTATTTTCAAGCGCAACTTTAAGGGCATAGCCGGCGCCTTCCGAGAGATTGACTATAAGACACTTTTTTTGCTTGTAGGTCTGTTTATCATAATCGGCGGAATTAAAAACGCCGGGGTCATTGACGCTATTGCACAGCTGTTTGTAAAAATCTGCGGCAACAACCTGTTTCTAACCTACACCACAGTCGTGTGGTTTTCAGTTGCCATCTCGTCGTTTATTGACAATATCCCATACGTCGCCACAATGCTCCCCGTCGTTACAGGCATGGCGTCACTGATGAATATAGAGCCCTTTATCCTTTACTTTGGCCTGCTCTCCGGCGCGACTCTCGGCGGAAATATAACCCCAATAGGTGCCTCAGCAAATATTGCCGCTCTTGGTATCCTTGAAAAAAACGGTTATTTCGTAAAACCGGGCCAGTTTATGAAAATAAGCGTTCCCTTTACTCTGGCCGCTGTATTTACAGGATATATCCTAATCTGGATAATCTGGGCATAAAGCAAAAAGAGACGCCGCGGCGTCTCTTTTTTCCATATTTATTATCCCTCAATATCTGTATACCTGGTCTTCCCTTTTCATCTGCACACAGTCCAAGACTACATTTGCAACTACTACGCCAGCCGTCACACATACGCTGACCGCCATCAAAAGTGACATAATAAATTTTGCTCTTCTCATAAATATCAGTCCTTTCCGTTTACTTTGCAGGTATTATCTCAATCCAGTACCCGTCAGGGTCCTCAATAAAATAAACTCCCAGCATTTCATTCTCAAAGCAGATTATTCCCATATCCTTGTGTTTTGCATGCATAGCCTCAAAGTCATCTGTCACAATGCCCAGATGGAACTCGCCTTCCCCCAGATTATAGGGCTCCTTTCTGTCCCGCAGATGGGTAAGCTCAATACAAAACGGCGTGTCGTCGTTGCCGATAAAAACCAGACGGAAAGACCCGTCCTCTGCCTTCATCTCCCTTTTCGGCACAAACCCCAGGGCGTTCTTATAAAACTCAAGGCTCTTTTCAAGGTCTAACACGTTAAAATTATAGTGATCCATTCTGAGCATGGCGGCTCCTCCTATATCTTTTTGACTGCAAAAACAGAGTATCTGCTTTCTCTCATCTTGGTACAATATTATATCATCATATCCTGTGCATTTGCAACCCGATTTTATGGCAGCGGACGCCGGGAATACTCCGCCGGCTCCCACCCGTCCAGCGGAAGCCGCTGCATTGCCCCGAATACCTTTGTCTTGAGGTCGGGATAACGCTCTCCCAGTTCTTTCAGGAGAATTTTTACTTCCTCCCGTTTGCTGGCCCCGTCTTTTGGACATGTACTTTTAACTATTGGAAGCTTATACCGCTCCGCAATGCCTCTCACCGTGCCCTCTCCCACATACAGCATGGGCCTTATCTGGGTCACATCGGTACGGCTCATATACGTCACCGGCTGGAAGCAGGAAATCCGCCCCTCATAGAAAAGGGACAGCAGAAATGTCTCCACCGCGTCGTCAAAATGGTGGCCCAAGGCAATCTTGTTTATCCCTTCCGCCTTCATCATGTCGTGTATTGCCCCACGGCGCATTTTGGCACACAGGGCACATGGGTTTTTTTCCTTTCTCTCCTTGAAAATTATGCTGTACAGGTCTGTCTTTTTGAGGACATACGGCACCCCAAGGCGGCGGCACAGCTCTGCCGTCTGAGAAAAATCCATTCCCTCAAATCCCATGGACAACGTAAGTCCGTAGAGCGTAAACTTTTTCGGATAGTAATTTCTCAGATTGGCAAGGGCGCACAAAAGCGCTGTGGAGTCCTTCCCGCCGGAAAGTCCAACAGCAATCCTGTCCCCCTCCTCAATCATATGGTAATCCTCAACACACCGGCGAACAAGCCCGGTAAATCTGTTCATATCTGACATTTTTCACCACTCCAGTGAGAAAACAAAAAATAAAATTGAAATTGAGTATTTGAGCGTAAATCAAAGAAAAATTGAGCATTTTAAAGTTTATAGTGTGCTAAATAAAATTTCATCAAAATATGTGTTGACACTGCCCCTGCCTTGTGATATAAATGTAAGGCACGCCACAGGGACATTCTAAGTGGCGGAACGTGATTTGTCAAAGAATATTTATTATAAAAAAGGTTGGAGGAAGCACAATGTCAACAACACTGGCAAAAAAAGAGACCGTTTCCCGTAAATGGTATGTGCTTGACGCAGCTGGCAAGCCCCTTGGCCGCACTGCTGCACAGGCTGCGGTTCTTCTCCGCGGTAAGCACAAGGTAGACTATACACCCAACGTAGACTGCGGCGACTATGTAATAATAATCAACGCAGAGAAGGCAATACTCACCGGCAATAAGCTCATTCAGAAGTACTACCGCCGTCACAGCGGCTGGGTAGGCGGACTGAAAGAGGTTCAGTACAAGCGCCTCATGGAGCAGCGTCCTGACTTTGCCATGGAGCTTGCCGTAAAGGGCATGATGGCCAAAAACACACTTGACAGAAACGCCATGAAACGTCTGCACATCTATAAGGGTGCAGAGCACCGTCACGCAGCTCAGCAGCCCGTGGCATGGACACAGGAATAAGGAGGTACCCGAACATGTATACCAGTAAAAAACCTTATCACTACGGAACAGGCAGAAGAAAATCTTCTGTTGCAAGAGTACACCTTTTCCCCGGCGGAACGGGCAATATCACAATTAACGGACGTGACATCGACGATTATTTCGGTCTTGACACCTTAAAGCTCATCGTCCGCCAGCCCCTGAACACCACCGACACACTTGGCAAGGTTGATATAGTCGCAACCGTATCAGGCGGCGGCGTGACAGGCCAGGCCGG
>CAJFTV010000088.1 GCA_904420055.1 Candidatus Alloscillospira gallinarum
CATGCCGAGAGACAGCAGCCAGTTGTGGCAGAACTCTCTCCAGTAGGAGAACCACTCAAGGTCGGTGCCCGGCTTGCAGAAGAACTCCAGCTCCATCTGCTCAAACTCACGTGTCCTGAAGGTGAAGTTGCCGGGAGTTATCTCGTTTCTGAAGGACTTTCCTATCTGGCACACGCCGAAGGGCAGCTTTTTCCTTGTAGTGCGCTGGACATTTTTAAACTGGACAAAAATGCCCTGTGCCGTCTCCGGGCGGAGATATACAGTGGAGGCAGAGTCTTCTGTCACTCCCTGAAAAGTCTTGAACATGAGGTTAAACTTCCTGATATCCGTAAAGTCGGACTTTCCGCACCCGGGGCACGGAATATTGTGCTCTTTTATATATGCCACAAGGGCGTCGTTGTCCATGGCCTCAATATTTACATCGGTGATGCCCTGTTCTCTGTTCCACTCCTCGGCCAGCTTGTCGGCGCGGTGGCGCATTTTACATGATTTGCAGTCTATAAGGGGGTCATTGAACGTGGCCACATGTCCGGAGGCCACCCACACCTGCGGATTCATGAGGATTGCGGAGTCCAGACCCACGTTGTACGGGCTCTCCTGAACAAACTTTTTCCACCATGCTTTTTTCACGTTGTTTTTAAGCTCAACGCCCAAAGGACCGTAATCCCATGTGTTGGCAAGTCCGCCGTAAATTTCGCTCCCCGCAAAAATGAAGCCTCGCCCCTTGCATAAGGCGACAATTTTATCCATGGTTTTTTCTGTGTTTTTTAACATACCGGTCCTCCCAAATTTCTATGTATTTGCCCTGTAGGCAATTTACCTGTCTGAACTTAAATTATATATATAATCAGTATACAATGTCAACACAGTAAAATCAAAAACTTTTCATTAAACCGCCTTGATTTTTCTGTTTTCACATGATTAATCTGTAAAATACACTTCTTCCATTTTCAGTCCCGGCGTGCTATCATATATGCACTACAGACTAAAAGAGGTTATCCAAAATGGACTTTAAGGCGGGAGAATTTGACATTGCCGTAATCGGTGCCGGACACGCCGGGATTGAGGCTGCCCTGGCCGCGGCCCGGCTTGGCTGCAGCGTAGTGTGCTTTACAATAAACATGGACGCAGTTGGTAACATGCCCTGTAATCCGGCCATCGGCGGAACCGGCAAGGGCCACCTTGTCCGGGAGCTGGACGCTCTCGGCGGCGAGATGGCAAAGGCGGCGGACCGTGCCTGCATACAGTACCGCCTGTTAAACCGTGGCAAGGGCCCGGCGGTGCACTCCCTTCGGGCACAGGCAGACCGCAGGGAATATCAGAAGATTATGAAGCACACCCTTGAAAAACAGGAGAACCTCTCTCTCAAGCAGGCGGAGATTGTGGAAATCGGCACCGAGGAGGGCTGTGTGTCATACGTAAAAACGCAGAACGGGGCGGTGTACTGTTGCCGTGCCGCAGTAATCTGCTCCGGCACGTATCTTACAGGGCGCACCATTGTGGGAGACTGCGTACAGGACGGGGGACCGGACGGAATGTTTGCCGCCACAAAATTAGGCGGCTGCCTGAAGGCCATGGGCCTTGACATGCGCCGCTTTAAAACTGGCACTCCGCCAAGGGTAAACGCCAGGAGCATAGATTACTCCAAAATGGAGCTCCAGCCCGGAGATAAAGACCCGGAGCCCTTTTCCTTTACCACAGACCACCCCCTACAAAACCGGGCGGTGTGCTGGTTGACCTACACAAACGAGGAGACCCACAGGATAATCCGCGAAAACATGCACCGCAGTCCCCTGTATAACGGCACAATTGACGGCGTAGGCCCCCGGTACTGTCCCTCCATTGAGACAAAAATTGAGCGCTTTCCCGATAAAAAACGGCATCAGCTCTTTATTGAGCCCATGGGCCTTGACACCGAAGAGATGTACATACAGGGGTTTTCCTCGTCACTTCCGGAGGACGTACAGATTAAAATGCTGCACACAATCCCCGGACTTGAAAATGCCGAGATGATGCGCTGCGCATATGCAATAGAATACGACTGCATAAACCCCACAGAGCTCACATATGAGCTGGAGGTAAAAAAGGTTCCGGGCCTTTACGGTGCCGGGCAGTTTAACGGCTCCTCCGGGTATGAGGAGGCGGCGGTCCAGGGCTTTGTGGCGGGAGTTAACGCCGCGCTGAAAATAAAGGGGCTGCCCCCTATGGTAATAACCAGGGACATGGGCTATATCGGCGCACTTATAGACGACCTTGTCACCAAGGGTACAAACGAGCCTTATCGAATGATGACCTCCCGCTCAGAATACCGTCTCATACACCGTCAGGACAACGCGGATATCCGCATGGCCGAAACCGGGCACGCGATTGGCCTTATAAGCGACGAGCGGTATAACTCCGTACTCAAAAAATATGAGGCAGTTCAAAAAGAGCAGGAACGGCTGGAGCACACGCACATCGGCCCGTCAGAGGAACTTCTGGCGCTGATGGAAAAGCGCGGTACCAGTATGCCCCGCTCGGGTGTGAGCCTTGCCGACCTTATACGCCGGCCACAGCTCGACTATGCCTGCCTTGCCCCCTTTGATACGGGTCGGCCCGACCTTCCACGGGAGATTTGGTATGAAGCGGAAATCTCAATAAAATACGCCGGGTATATTGAAAAACAGCTAAAACAGGTGGAGGAGTTTAAAAAGATGGAAAAGCGCCTGCTCCGGGACGACATTGACTACATGTCAATCCAGGGCCTCAGGCTGGAGGCGCGTGAAAAGCTCTCTCAGATAAAGCCGAAAAACATGGGACAGGCCTCCCGCATATCCGGAGTATCTCCGGCAGACCTCGCCGCGCTCATGGTATATCTGGGCTGATTTTAAATTATCATACTTACAATTAAAAATAGCTTTACAAAACCCTTATTTTATGGTAGTATATTTTAGCTTGCCTTTGAACTTAGTTTCGGGATACAGCCAGAAGGGCGTCCTTTTGACCCGATACTCAGTTTTTTGGTATGACAACAAGAAAGGAAATGATAAAAATGATAACCAAAGAGCAGAAAACCGCTATCATCGAAAACAACAAGACCCATGAGAAGGACACCGGTTCTCCGGAGGTTCAGATTGCCATTCTCACTGAGCGCATTGCTCAGCTCACCGAGCACCTGAAGGTACACAAGAAGGACAACCACAGCCGTCTTGGCATGTACAAGATGGTCGGTAAGCGCCGCCGTCTCCTGGACTACCTTGCTCAGGTTGATATTGAGCGCTACAGAGCCTGCATCGCAAAGCTTGGCATAAGAAAGTAAGACATCTCAGGGCTGGTTTGATTTTTCAGACCAGCCCTGTTATGAAAAAACAGCTTGGGGCGCCCAAACTCATAGCAGTTGAAAATGAATCCGGAGGGCCGGGTCTATTTTCAAGTGCTAAGAGCCGCGCTCCGGCAGATTTTGAAAGGAGCACGTATATAAATGATAATCAAGCACAGAGAATTTCCAAATTACAAAAAGTATACCATGGAGCTTGCCGGGCGTCCCCTCACACTTGAGGTGGGCAAGCTGGCAGAGCTTGCAAATTCCGCTGTTCTGGTGAGCTACGGAGAGACGACGGTTCTTGTTACCTGCACCGCCTCCGCCCGCCCGAAGGACGGAATTGATTATTTCCCCCTCTCAGTTGATTTTGAGGAGAAGATGTATTCTGTCGGACGTATCCCCGGCGGTTATCTCCGCCGCGAGGGCAGGCCTTCAGAGCGCGGCATACTCGCAAGCCGCATGATTGACCGTCCCATGCGTCCCCTGTTCCCCTCTGACCTGAGAAATGACGTAATCATCACCTGCACAGTTCTGGCCGTTGACCACAACAACTCCCCTGAGATTGCCGCCATGATTGGCGCCTCCGCCGCGGTGTCCATCTCCGACGTGCCATTTAACGGGCCTATCGCCGGCGTTGGCCTTGGCTATCACGACGGCGAGTACTTCATAAATCCCACATGTGAGCAGCGCAAAATTTCAGATATGTACTGCACAATTGCCGCCACATCAGAGAAAATAGTCATGATTGAGGCCGGCGGCGACCAGATACCCGAAGATGTGATGCTAAACGGAATAATTAAGGCTCACGAGGCCATAAAGCCTGTTATCGAGCTCATAAACAAGATGGTGGCAGAGGTCGGCAAGCCAAAATTTGAATATGAGCACTCCTCTTTTAATGAAGAGCTCTTTGCAAAGATAGTCGAAAACTACTACGAGAAAGTGCAGTACTGCATGGACACAGACGACAAGAACGTCCGTGAAGAGCGGTACAACGCCGTTGTTGACGAGATGATTGCCCAGTTTGGCGAGGAGTATCCAGAGATAAACGACCAGCTTGAGGAAATTACCTACAAAATTCAGAAAAAGGTAGTTAAAAACTGGCTCATGGAGGGCAAGCGCGTTGACGGACGCGCCATGAATGAGATTCGTCCTCTGGCCGCAGAGGTAGGCGTGCTCCCAAGGGTTCACGGCTCCGGTCTCTTTACCCGTGGGCAGACACAGGTGCTCTCTGTCGCAACGCTTGCCACCGTTTCCTCAATGCAGAAGCTGGATACCATATTCGAGGAGGAGTCAAAGCGCTACATGCACCACTACAACTTCCCCTCCTTCTCTGTCGGCGAGGCGAGACCCAGCCGTTCCACGTCACGCCGCGAGTACGGCCACGGCGCTCTGGCGGAAAAGGCTCTCGACCCCGTAATCCCCAGCCTTGAGGAATTCCCCTATGCTATTCGCGTCGTGTCTGAGGTGCTCTCCTCAAACGGCTCAACCTCACAGGGCTCCATCTGCGGCAGTACGCTGGCACTTATGGACGCGGGTGTGCCCATAAAGGCGCCTGTTGCCGGTATCTCCTGCGGCCTTATCTCTGACGGTGACGACTGGACAACATTTATAGATATCCAGGGCGTTGAGGACTTCCACGGTGAAATGGACTTTAAAGTCGCCGGCACAAAGAAGGGCATAACCGCCATTCAGATGGATCTTAAAAACGACGGGCTTACCTATGACATCATAAAATCTGCCTTTGAGATAACAAGAGAGGCAAGAATTCAGATTCTCGACGAGATAATGCTCCCGGTAATTTCCGAGCCAAGGAAAGAGCTCGCCGCAACTGCTCCGAAGATGATTTCCATGAAGATAAACCCGGACAAAATCCGCGAGGTAATCGGTTCCGGCGGAAAGGTAATCCAGAAAATCTGCGCGGACACCGGCGCGAAAGTGGACATTGAGGACGACGGAAGCATCTTTATCTCCGCCATAGACATTGAGGCCTGCCGCGCAGCCAAGAAAACCATTGACGACATTGTGTTTGAGCCTGAGGTCGGCGCCCTCTATTATGGTCAGGTTGTGCGTATTCTGCCAATCGGCGCATTTGTGGAGCTCGCCCCCGGCAAGGACGGCATGATACACATCTCAAAGCTTGAAAACCGCAGGGTCGGCAAGGTTGAGGACGTTCTCAACGTGGGCGACTGGACATGGGTAAAGGTAACTGACATTGATGACAGAGGCCGTATAAACCTCTCCAGAAAAGACGCGCTCAAGGAGAGAGCGGAGATGGGTCTTAAAGACTAATCACTAAAAATGAGATTTTAGGGGAGGCTAATATTAGTCTCCCCTTTCACTTTAAATAATCCAGGCAGGTGAAAATATGCACACAAAACGCACGCTTCCAAACGGTGTCAGAATTCTATACGAGTATATTCCCTATGTGCGCTCTGCCACTATGGGAATATGGGTAAAAAACGGCTCCCGAAACGAAACCGCCTCAGAAAACGGTGCCTCTCACTTCATTGAGCACATGCTGTTTAAGGGCACAGATACACGCAGCGCCCGTGATATTGCAGGGATAACCGACAAAATAGGCGGTCAGATAAACGCATTTACCTCCCGCGAGTGCACCTGTTTTTACGGCCGTGTACTGGACACCCATTTAAATGTCCTAACCGACGTTTTGGGAGA
>CAJFTV010000089.1 GCA_904420055.1 Candidatus Alloscillospira gallinarum
CAGGAGCTGGGATACAGCGAATTAAACCCCTCGGCTGACATTGACGGACATGACGCATGCAGAAAGATTTCCATACTTGCCTCTCTCATGACGGGAAAGGGTATACACCCGGACAGCGTACCGGCGGAGGGAATTACGGGAGTTACGGCTGAGGACGTGGAGTTTGCAGGGCTTGCAGGTTATGTTATAAAGCTTTTGGGCAGGACAGTAATGTGTCCGGACGGAAAAGTGTGTGCATATGTTGCGCCGCACCTTGTCAAAAGCGGCAATATGCTCTCCGGCGTTGAGGGAGTTATGAACGGAATTATTGTCAATTGCAATATGTCTGGGAATATAATGTTCTATGGAGCAGGCGCAGGTATGCTGCCAACGGCGGGCGCGGTAGCTGCCGATGTTGTGGAGATTGCAAGAAACAAGAGGTGCGGCGACCTGTATGTATGGCAGGAGGACGACGGAGATACCGCCGGTGACCCCAATGAGCTTGTGGGAAGCTGGTATGTGAGGGCCGAGGCGGGCATGGAGGAGCTTAAAAAGCAGTTCCGGGACATGCGTTTTATCGGCGATAAGGACGGTAAAACGGCGTTTATCACCTGTGAGCACAGCAGGCTGGAGATGGATAAGCTGCTGAAGGACTTCAGTGTTCTGTCCATGTTCAGAATCTTGGACTGACATTGTGATGAGGTAAAAACTTTAGGACGGAGGTACCGTATGGCATTTATTGTACAGAAATTTGGAGGCAGCTCGGTGGCAGACGCTGAGAGAATAAGGCGTGTTGCAGGAATTATAGCCGACACTTATATAGAGGGGAATGATGTGGTGGCAGTACTGTCTGCGCAGGGAGACACCACTGACGACCTCATTGCAAAGGCGCATGAGCTCAATCCCAATCCGTCAAAAAGAGAGATGGATATGCTCATTTCCACGGGAGAGCAGATTTCCATAGCTCTTATGGCGATGGCACTGGAAAAAATGGGCCTGCCGGTTGTGTCCCTCACAGGCTGGCAGATAGGGCTTTCAACAAACACGCAATATGGAAACGCGAGAATAAACCGCGTGGGGCATGAGCGCATCATGACTGAACTTGGACACCGGCGCATTGTAATTGTGGCCGGCTTTCAGGGAAAGAACAAGTATGACGATATAACAACACTGGGACGCGGCGGAAGCGATACTACGGCAGTTGCCATAGCGGCGGCGCTGCACGCGGACCTGTGCCAGATTTACACTGATGTTGAGGGAATTTACACCTGTGACCCGCGCAAGGTGCCCGGTGCTAAGAAGCTCGATGAGATAACTTATGATGAGATGCTGGAGCTGGCCTCTATGGGGGCGCAGGTGCTGCACAACCGCTCGGTTGAGATGGCAAAGAGATATGGGGTAAATCTTGAGGTGCTTTCAAGCTTTGTGAGAAAACCCGGTACAAAAGTTAAGGAGGTCTGTAAAGTGGAGCAGAGGTCTATAAGCGGTGTGGCAAAGGATACCAACGTGTCAAGAATTGCCCTTATAAATGTAAAAGACGAGCCCGGCGTGGCGTTTAAGGTATTCAGAATGCTGTCAAAGGAGAAGATTGTTGTTGACATCATTCTTCAGTCAATCGGACGTGAAAAGGTAAAGGATATAAGCTTTACTGTTGCGCAGACAGACAGGCCAAGGGCTGAGGAGCTTTTAATGTCCATGAAGGACGCCATAGGCTTTGAGAGTATAAGCGTGTCGGACAATGTGGCCAAGGTCAGCATAGTCGGCGCGGGCATGATGAGCCAGTATGGCGTGGCCGCGACAATGTTTGAGGCGCTTTACGATGCAAAGGTAAATATAAATATGATATCTACAAGCGAAATTAAAATCTCTGTGCTTGTTGATGAGGACGAGGCAGACAGGGCAGTGGCGGCCATACATAAAAAGTTTTTTGAATAATCGGAGCGTTTGCCCCGTAAGGTGCCGGTTGGCTTTGCACTTTACGGGGCATTGTGTTATCATTAGCCTGTCTTAAAAATTAAGGAGAAAAGAGATATGATCGACTTTGACGCTGTTGAAAAAGAACTGTGTGAACTGCCGCTTTACTGTTATTTTTTTATAAAGACGGACGAGCTTGAGTTTTCAGAGAGAGTAAGGCACATCTGTAAAACCGAATGTCCCATGTACGGCAAGACCTGGGCGTGCCCGCCGGGAGTTGGTGAGGTTGAGGCGTGCCGGGCGCGCTGCCTTGAATATGAGGACGCTGTGATGATTGCGACTGTCACTGAGGTCAGCGATATCGCAAATATTGACGAGACGCTGGCTACCCGCGGAGACCACGAGAGCATAACGGGTGAAGTTGCCGAAATTATAAAAAAGCAGGCTGAAAG
>CAJFTV010000090.1 GCA_904420055.1 Candidatus Alloscillospira gallinarum
GACGAGGGAGGCATGGCCGTATGGTTTGTTGTTGCCGGCATCTGCGCCGTCGGAATAGCAGGAGTTACAATGGTCTCTGAAAAGCGCGGCAAAGTAAAATAAACCCGGTGCCGGCGGTAAAATAGATGACAGATAGGCTGCCCCATGTACAGAAATTTTTTCTGTACATGGGGCTTGTGTTTTCTGTATTAACTGCGGATATTATTCCAGGGACAAGGTGACGGTTACATCTCCTGTACCAAAAACTGAGAGAAGTTCCTCTTTATTAACGTTTTCAATTTTACTGAGACGTGTAAGGGACCAGTTGTTATTGCCGTAATAAATTACAAAGGAGCGGCCCTGATACAGTATCAAATCACCGGCGGTGCTGTCCCCGGTGGTATCCGCTGTACGAGTGCCGCTCTGGTCAGCGCTGCATGCTGAGGTAAGCAAGAGCACCGGCATCAGGAGAAGTACCAACTTGATTTTTATCGTCATAACTTGTTATATGCCGCGTCGTCAACTGGTTCACACCACTCGTTGGAGGTGTTTTCTCCAGGCACTTCAACAGCAATATGGCTGAACCAGCTGTCTGCCTTTGCCCCGTGCCAGTGCTTTACCTCAGGTGGGATATTTATAACCATGCCGGGCTCAAGACTGACGGCGGACTTGCCCTCCTCCTGATACCAGCCGCTTCCGGCGGTGCAGATGAGTATCTGGCCTCCGCCCTTTGAAGCATGGTGTATATGCCAGTTGTTGCGGCAGCCGGGCTCAAATGTGACGTTTGCCATGAATATGGGACACTCTCCCGGTGCAGTCAGTGGGTTCAGATAGGACTTACCAATGAAGTACTGGGAATATGCTGAGTTTTCGGCCCCCAGTCCAAAAGTATTCTGACGGTCAAATTCAGCTTTATCTGATACTTTCACAATATTACCTCCCAAAGGGGTATCCCCCATAATAAAAATAAAGGTATCCAAACTGGATACCTTTATTTTAAAACACCGGGGAATATATGTCTAATACTTATTATAAATTAAAATCCATGCCTATAAAGCATTAATTTCGGCTACTCATATACGCGCCTTACGACATATCGGATACTGCCGTCAAAATCCGTGTCATATCCAAGATAAAGCCCGTTTTCAAGGTCGATGTATTGACTGTCCCCCTCAAGTTCTGCAAGCTCCTTTGCCGAGGCCATGGCGGAGGTAATTGTATCGTCTGTGAGGGTTGAATCATTCGCTTTCAAGAGACAGTTTGTATAATCCTCCAAAAGCGCTGTACTTTTGCTGTCGGAGGGGATAAACACACCCATCTCAAGGGAGATATCCGCCGCCTGGTCGCCTGTGTACTGTACCGGGTAGATGTAAAAGCCCACGTCGTCCACAAGACCGAAGAAATAGGCGTTTTCGTGAATGGTGACGTATTCGTTGTCGGCGAGGTATTCAATCCCTTTTTTAGTTAGCTCGCTGTTAAACTGCTCTATGGTTTTTAAGACAGTTACCTTCTGGGAATATACTGTTCCGCTGTTATCGTCTGAGCCGGTATCGGTATCCGTATTCTGGTCGGCGGAGCTGGTGTTCTCCCCGTTTTGCTGCTGATTTGAAGCGGGAGGCTGAGTATCGCCGGTTAAATTGCCGTCTGTCGGCTCCTCACCGCAGGCAGTAATTAAAAGCGCCATTAAGAGGGCCAGCACTGCCGCTGAAAGTTTTTTCATTTTTTATCCTCCATAAGTGAAATGAGCCGGAAGCTTTGCAGCGTATTGTCGGCAGTCTTCTTACAATAAATATAACTTTGATTATGATAACATGCAGCCGGTTTTTAGTCAACGCGGCAAATGTCTGAAAAAGCCGTGATAATAATGGGCGGGCATTCGCCGCTTAAACGAAGAATGGGCACCGGTTCCCGGTGCCCGTTTTGAGTTAAACTGTAGTGCTGTTTTCACTTTCAGGGTCTGTTATAGACTCCTTAAATGCAGTGGCAAGACCTGCAAGGCTCTGGATTTCAGAGGGGATTATAATCTTTGTGGCTTTGCCGTTGGCCGCTGCCTTAAAGGCCTCCAGCGCACGGAGCTTAATAACGGCCTCGCTGGCATTTGCCTCGTTTATCAGGCGTATGCCGTCGGCAGTTGCCTTTTGCAGCTTTACAATAGCCTCTGCCTGGCCCTCGGCTTCAAGTATTGCCGCCTGCTTTTTTGCGTCAGCGCGCAGGATTGCGGATTCCTTTTCACCCTCAGCTTCTAAGATAGCGGACTTTTTGTCGCCCTCCGCACGGAGAATTGCCTCACGGCGCTCACGCTCGGCCTTCATCTGTTTTTCCATGGCATTCTGGATTTCCTTCGGGGGCATGATGTTTTTGAGCTCAACGCGGTTTATCTTGATGCCCCAGGGGTCTGTGGCCTCATCAAGAATTGTGCGCATTTTGCTGTTTATCAGGTCTCGGCTTGTGAGAGTCTGGTCCAGCTCCAGCTCACCGATGATATTACGGAGAGTTGTAGCTGTGAGATTTTCGATGGCAGAGAGGGGATTTTCAACACCGTATGTGTACAGCTTGGGGTCTGTTATCTCGAAGAAAATGACCGTGTCAATCTGCATTGTGACGTTGTCCTTTGTGATAACAGGCTGGGGAGGGAAGTCCACAACCTGCTCCTTTAAGGACACCATTCTGGCAACGCGCTCGATAAACGGTATTTTAAAGTGAATGCCCACACCCCAGGTGGTGCTGTAGGCGCCCATGCGCTCAATGACCGCGGCCCTGGCCTGCTGAACTACGCGGATATTTCTGATAAGTATAATCAGAACAATTAAAACGACTGCGCTGATGATAATAATTTGCGGTAAGTTTTCCATTAAATTTCCTCCTTCAATTCTCTCTCTTATTCATTGGTTGCTTTTACAATAAGCTTTACGCCTTCAATTCTGACAGGAGTAACATGTGCGCCGGACGGTATTACGTCCCCCTCCAGACTTCTGGCGCTCCATATCCTGCCGCATGCCACGACCGCCCCTGTGCCGCTGTCATTATCTATATTTTCAATTGTGAGAAATGACTTGCCCAAGAGCCTGTCGGCGTTTGTGGGCTCAGCATCGGCCCGTATCCACTTCTTTACAAAGAACCTGGATATGAACAGAGATACCGCTGATACGGCGACAAACAGCACAATCTGGAGCCAGACAGGTCCGGCAAACAAGGCGGTAATAAGACCGGCCAGTGTGCCGAAGCAGAACCATATGGACACAAACTGAACTGTAATGGCTTCAAGTACAATAAAAACTACAAATGCGGCCAGCCAGCAGATAATTGGCACAACCATTTTTTTCACCCTTTCATTATATTTTTGTGAGTGACCCTGCGTCTGTTTATATTTTAAATCCTGACGGCGGCACCGCCGGGACATACCCCTTTAAATTTGTGTCAGGCGACCTTAGAAATGTGGCTGAGAGTAAGGGCGTGCCGCCTCAGAAGCAGAGGACGCGAATGTAAGAATTGCTTTGCATTTATTATATCACAGGTATATAGAAATAGTACATATTATATAACTGCCTTGCTATTTAAAAATATATTACCCATATAGTAAATTATATTTACTTAATTGTCAAGAGTAATATTTACTTTTTTGAAAAATTTTTAACCGGCGCACATTTCCTTTTTGACGAAGGAAAGAACGCCGGTTTTGTTTTATATTAAAAACAGTTCGATTATGAGCACTGCTCCGCAGCACACTGCCGCAACTTTTATAAGGCTCGCGCCAAACCAGGCCGCAATTATGCCGGCTAAGAGAGCCACTGCGCCGGAAATAGGGCTCTCGGTTGCCTCAATTATGGCGGGAAAGGTCATAACCGCAAGTGTAACATATGGGACGTAATAGAGAAACGACTTTATAAAAGTGCTTTTAATCTGTCTTTGAATAAGAGTTAAAGGCAGTGCCCGGATAAGATAGGACACCACGGCCATTATCAGTATGTAAATATATATGTTATGTGTCACTGCGCGGTCTCCTCCTGTTTCCTGGGGAAGAGAATGGCGGATGCGGCGGATATTGCCACAGTGAGGATTATGGTGCGCGTGCCGCTGGAAAGACCGGACAGGGCGGGCAGATATGTAGCGGCTGCGCTGGCGGTAAAGCAGAAAAGGACGATTCCGCAGATGACCCGGTCATGACGTGCGGGGGGAATAATGACGGCTAAAAACATGCCGTAAAGAGCCACGCTGAAGGCGCTGACAATGCGCAGAGGCAGGATACTGCCGGCAATGGCGCCAAGGACGGTGCCAACCGCCCAGCACGGGGCAGCAACAAGAGCCGCGCCGTATGAGTAGTATGGGTTAATATAACCGGGCTGGGAAATCGCTATGCCAAACAGCTCGTCCGTGACATGCATACTCATAAAAAACCGGTGCCGGAGTTTTGTCTCGGGAGATATACGCTGGCTGAGGGCACAACTCATCAGCATGTACCTCGCATTGGTTATTAAGGTAATTATGGCCATTTCGATATAAGGTGCAGAGGCCGCTATCAGTGTAAAGCCCGCATACTCCCCGGCGGAGGCATTGCAGAGAAGGCTTGCCAGAAAGGCCTGAAATGGATTAAGGCCGGCGTTTCGCGCCGTTATGCCAAGAGAGAAGGACACAGCAAGATATCCTAGCCCTATTGGTATTCCATCGTGCATGCCCTTTAAAAGTGCCGCTTTGGTTTCTCCCTTAATTCCTCTGTTTTTCATACTGTTCCGCCTGTTCCTTTTTATTCTCGCATAAGTATACTATAAAGCTTATCAGAAGTAAAACGATTGTCTAAAGAATTTTTGTAAGACCTTGTGAAACTCCCGCATAGGGACCGGGCAAAAATATAAAGCTGCGGCCCTACAGCCGCAGCTTTATATTTTACATAATTTACAGGTAGAAATCGTGACCGCCTATTGTGGTGTAATAGGTTCGGTTATAGGCTGCCCAGCAGTCCGGAATGGACGCAAAGAACAGGCAGTTTCCAACAGGACGGGCGCCCTCCATGGCGAGTTTTGCCGCCAGATAGCAGTCTGCTGTTGGGGTGTTATAAATTGAGCCGTTTATAACAGGTGAAAACTGTACGCCGCTGCTTGTGTCAAAGATAACGTCATAGACATTGTTGGGAAACTGTGGCATGGCCACTCTGTTCATGATTACGTTGCCAACAGCGATTTTTCCCGTCATGCTCTGGTTTCCGGCCTCGGCCCAGATGATACGTGCAAGCCAGTACAGGTCGGTCTCGTTGTAATAAGTGGCCCCGGCCTCTATAATCTCTGAACTGGAGCTTATGGTGACCACGTTGCCGTCAATACTGCACCCGGCGTTCAGCGCCTTGGCAATTGTCTCAACAGGTACCATTAAAACACCGTCTATTACCTGACATGTGTTTGGCACATACAGGCTGCGGCCGTTTGCTGTTATATACATGTCTCCCGCCGTCGCGTCTACTGCGAACTCGCGGAAAACGGCTAACGCACTTTGGGACGACTCATCCCATTTAAGCACTTTCGCTCCCATCTTCTCACAGAAGGAGAGCATAGGTACATAGATTGACGAATCGATTGACGAATCGACTCTTACGGGGGCTGTGTCAAGGACGGTCAATTCCTCGTCAATGTATATGCTTATCCCGCTGTCCGTATCCGTAGCATAAGCTCCGGCGGCCATGGCAAGGGTCAAGGCGATACACAGCACCGCAGTAATTATAATTCGTTTTTTCATAATACTTCTCCGTTCGCCCCGGGCCGGAGACAACGGCGCGGGGGGTTGTGTTTCCTGTAACTCCATCTATCTAAACGGGCAAAGAGTGGAAATTGGCTGCCCGGTATACCCATAACTTAAAGGGTTATGACATTTACGTCCTGACAATCTTTAAAGTATTCCGCCTCTCTCGTGTGGCAGGAGAGGAGAATAATCTGCCTGGTTTTGGAAAGCTCCCGTAGGTAATCCAGGGCAAGGCGAGCCCGGACATCGTCAAAAGAGGCCAGAGCGTCGTCCATAATTATGGGGCAGGGATTGTGCTCGTCCATGGCAAGACAGCAGACAGCAAGCCGAAGAGCGAGATATAACTGGTCCTCGGTGCCGGAGCTGAGGGTCAGCACATTACGGCTGACGGTCTCTCCTTTTGCCTGAGCCGCCGCGTCAAGTGAGCGGTCAAAGGCCACCATATCATAGCTGCCGCCGGTGAGCCTTGCAAAAATCTGTCCCGCAGTTTTTGCAAGAACCGGAGCAAAACGGGTGTGAATTTCCCGGTCGGCCTCGCTGAGAGCCTCCATTGCAAGATTTACGGCGTCATAACGCTCCTGAAGCTGTTTTAGCCTCTCTGTGTAACGGTTTATTTCCCCCTCTATGACGATTGGGTCGCCAAGGGCGCGCATACGCCCCTGAGTGAGATTGTAGTTGTCTTTGGCCGCCTCAAGACGCCTGCGGCTGTCCTTTAAAAGGCCCATCGTCTCGCTTCTTGTGCGACGGGGAATTATCTCAGGCGGTGTCACGTCAGGAAGCTCATTTTCGGGCTTTGCGCTGGCTTTTACAGCCTCATAATAACTTTCTGCGCTTTGTGCCGCGGCGTTCAGCCGTGCACATCTTTCTTTAGTCGCACGGATTTTATCGAGGCTTTGGGCTATCTCCTCAGAATTTGAGACTGAGGGGTCTGCCATGCGGGCCTTGGTGATAAGCTGTGACCGCTTTTCTTCCGCTGTGCTCTCCGCCTTTAAAAGGGCAGCTTCAGCATTTGCAAGGGCTGTCCTTGCGGCCTCGGCATTTTCATATGCCTCGGTGTATGACTGGCATTTTACTCTGAGAATATCACTGCTGTAGTTATTATATTGGGCCATGACGGAATTTAGAACATCTTTTGCCTTTTTTACCGGAAGCCTGAACAGAAATCCGGCGCACACAAGAACAACGCCTATACCGCAGAAGGACGCAAGGAAAACGGCATCAAAAGAGCAGATAAGCCCCGCTATGATGGCGCAGACACCTGCTATTAAAAACAGCGTGGTGAGGAGTGAAGAAGTTTTTTTCTTCGACTTAAAGGCTTCCTCAGCCCGCAGGACGCTCTCCCAGGCAAGGCTTGCCTGCTCCGGAGTTTTACCGGAAAAGACAGAACCCTCTGTGGATTTTTGGGCATTTGCCAGCGCAGCACGGGCTTCGTTTACCGTGCTTACTGCCTCGGCCCTCAGTTCCTCGGCCATGCTGAGGGAAGAGAGCTCTCCCCTTATCTCGTCTAAGAGCTCCGGCTCTGTCGAGGGGAAAGCTTTTAATTCCGCCTCCGCTTTGTCCGCCTCTGCGCGGGCGCTTAATGCCGCCTGCTCGGCGTTTTTAAGCTTGTCGCGCTCTTTTATTATGTCCATGATATTGATGGCCTCAAGCTCATTTTCCAGGTCCTCATTGAGCTTTACAAGGTTTTCCGTCTCACGGCGCAGGCCGGCGGCGTCCTTTGACGCGGCCTGTATACTGTCAAGGGCGGCCCGGGCCTCTGCGAGCTTCTCAGCGGCGGCGGGAATTGCCCCGGTATTGTTGTGCTTTAACTTGTTTAGCTGGTTTTTAAGTTTGCCGTATACGTCGGTATAGGACAGCGTCTCGTCACCTGAGGAAATTATGGAGCTTATTTTCTTCTCCAAATCAGGGGTTTGGGAGACGCGAATACCGTGCTGCCTGATAAAAGCAGTGCGCTGAAACACAGGGCGGGTAACCCCGGTTAAAGATACTCCTGCGTTTTCAGATGTGAGACCCTTTACGGGTATATCCGTGCCGGTGTAGACAGCCGTGAAATTGCGCATGGGAGCGCGCCCCAGCGCCGTGCGCTGGAGTGTTATGCTGTCTCCGGACACAGTTATGTCCATGGTGCCCTCCATCTCCCGGCCGCTCCACGGGCGGTATTTTGTCTTGTCTGAGAGATAGCCGGATTTGTCCCTGTCGGAGGTATTTATGCCGTACAGCATGTTGTCCACAAAGGCGCACCATGTGGATTTGCCCCACTCATTGGGGGCGGAGATAATGTTAAGTCCCGGTTTCAGTTCCAGAACGCTGTTTTCAAGTTTACCGAAAGATGCGGCAGTGCGGTTTATTATCATATGCTCTGCACCTCTCTGTTCTCCATGACATCAAGGGCGGCGAGTACAGCCTGAAAAATCAGGTCGCGTTCGCGGTCCTCCTGGGCGCTGTCAAATTTTTTCTTCATTATGCGGAGAAAACTCCCGCGAAGGGTGTCCTCGCTTATGCCGTCCCATATGTTTCGGACGGGACGGACCCTGCTTTTGACCGTTATATGAAAGGCCTGTCCGTCAAGCTTGTCTGAAATGGCGTCACAGTCAATGTCAAGGTCGCTCTCTCCGGTTATGACTATACGGATAATGTCCTCTGCCATGTCGTCGGTTATAAGACTGGAAGCAAATTCAGTCGGAGATGCCTCCCAGCCGGTTATGTCCCCGGTTACAATGCGGTAGCGACGGCCGGGTACTGGAAGAAATTTAAGGTCTGTGCTGCCTTTTGAGACAGTGCCGGTTATTACGCCCTTATCGCCTGTCTCGTCAAAGCCGCGTCCCAGGGCGCAGCCGGGATATGCCCAGGCGGTGCTTCCCGCAGAGCATATGCCGCTGAAAGTGTGAACATGTCCGAGAGCGAGATA
>CAJFTV010000091.1 GCA_904420055.1 Candidatus Alloscillospira gallinarum
GCCTGCTCCGCCTCAATGCTGTGGGGCATCTGTTTTGCTATGAGCTCGTCCATCTGAAATAACCCCTTACTTTCTCTGTATGTCCGAAATTCTTACGCCTCTGTTACCATAACCTTGAACGACCCGGATATCTCATACCCCATCTTGCACCTGACCTCAAAAGTGCCGAAAGTCTTTATCTGCTCCGGCAGGACGATTTTGTTCTTTTCAACAGAAATCCCCTGCTGCTTTTCAAGGGCCTCGGCAATTTCCTTTGCCGTTACGGCGCCAAACAGCTTGCCCGCTCCGCCGGCCTTTGCCTTGATTGTAACCGTTACGGACTCCAGCTTCTTTACAGTCTCACGGGCGGCCTCCTTCTCCCGCTCAATCTGAGCAAGACGCGCCTTTTCCTTTATTTTCATGGCGTTCAAGTTGTCGGCCGTTGCCTCTACCGCCAGCTTTTTCGGCAAGAGAAAGTTCCTGGCGTATCCGTCGGACACTTCCACCGACTGCCCCTTTTTGCCCTGTCCTTTTACATCTTGAAGAAGAATTACTTTCATAATAATAACCTCCTGAAAGTTTTACTTATTGTCTTTATTATAGTCCAGATAATTATCAATTGCGGTTTTCAGCTTTTCCAGCGTGGCCTCCACCGTAACTCCCCGCAGCTGCGCTCCCGCTGTGGCGTGGTTTCCGCCGCCTCCAAGCCTTTCCAATATCTGCTGTACGTCCACGTTACCTATGCTGCGGCCGGAAATATTAACCGCTCCGGAGGCAGCCGACACAACAAACGAGGCGGTTATGCCGGAGATATTCAAAAGTTCGTCCGCCGCCTGGGCCACAATTACCCTGTCCACCGGCGTAGAAGCATAGGCAATTGCAATATCGTTTCGGTACTCGTGTGCGCTGGTGACAATCCCATACCGCTCCATAGCCGATGTAAAATCCGACTGGAGCAGCTTTTTGACCTCAGAGGTGTCCGCCCCCGCCCTACGTAAAAACGCCGCCGCGTCAAACGTGCGGCTGCCGGTCCTCACGGAAAAGCTCTTTGTGTCCAGCACTATTCCCGCAAGCAGCGCCTCCGCCTCATACCGGAGTATGTCGGACTGGTCCACGATGTACTGCAGCATCTCCGCCACGAGCTCAGACGCCGAGGAGGCATACGGCTCGTGGAAGTTCAGGTCCGGATTTTCTATATATGCGGCAGCCCTTCTGTGGTGGTCAATGACGACAATTCTGTTGCATGAGAGCAGCAGCGGCTCCGACTCCACCTGCTCCGGGCGGTTGGTGTCCACAACAACGAGCAGGCTCTTGCTGTCGGCGATTAAAATTGCCTCTTTGGGAGATATAAACGTATGCTCGTACTCCTGAAGGCTCTTCATTCTGTCTATCAGTCGCTTGGAGGCGTTTTCCTCCATATTGACAACAATTTTCGCAACTTTTCCCTTGCTTCTTGCCGCGCAGCACACGCCCACTGCCGAGCCTATGCAGTCAAGGTCGGCATACTTATGCCCCATGACAAGCACTGTCGAGGCGTCACTTAAAAGCTCTCCAAACGCACTGGACATAACCCTCGACTTTACCTTTGTACGCTTCTCAAATTCCGCAGACTGTCCCCCGTAAAACTCAAAGTTATCCTTGTTCTTAATTACGACCTGGTCGCCGCCGCGGCTGAGGGCCATTTCCGTTCCCAGCGTTGCAAACTTAAACGTCTCCTCAAGCGACTGACCGTCCTTGCCTATGCCGATACTAAGTGTGGCGTGCACTCCGCCGGCGCCGGTGTACTGACGTACCGTATCAAGAAGGGAGAACTTATTCTCTATAAAAGACCTTAAATATCTGTCCTCGAACACGAACAAATATCTGTCCCTGTCATATTTGCACAGGTGTCCGCCGCAGTTTTCCGTCCACTGGCTTATCGCGTCATCAATTGAGGAGAGTATAGAGGACTTGTCCTTTTCGCTCATGCCTTTCAAAAGCTCCTCATAGTTGTCCAGCATGATAATTGCCATTATAGGACGGGAGTTGACATACTCGTCATATGTGTCTGCATACTCTGTGACGTCCATCCAGTATGTGGTGGCGAGAAACTCCCGTTGTCCTGTTGAGCGCTCCGGCCGTGTTATATTGCCGTAAACCTTGTAGCGCTTTCCATTCAGCTCCACAAAGCCGGGGCACACATTTTTACCCTCAATAAGCCACTTGCCGTTATATCCCGGAACCATGTCGGATATACGCACCTCAAAAATGTGCTCCGCACTGTCGGCAATGCTGTTAAACTGGCTGTTTGACCAGAGTATCTGACCGTTGCCCGGGTTGTAGATAACTGTGGGCATGGGAAAGTTTATCAGACTGTTTTTTGCCGCAGAGTCCATGTTGTCAGTTACAGACTCTATGTAATTAAGAAGCCTATGGGTGCGCTTTTTCCCCGACACCCATGTATATACTCCCAAGAGGACGACTATTACCACCTCGCCGATTGCGAGGTATCTGCTGTGTGACTCAAAGAAAAAAGTTAAAACCGCAAACAGCACCAGCACCATAAAATATAGCCGCATACTGGGCTGAAATAACTTTACTATCTTTCTATTCAAAAAAACACCCCCGCAATCTGCGTTTAATTGCTTTCCGCCAGCCCAAAGATAATAGATTATTATATCAGATTTACATCGCTCTTACAACTGAAATCTTACCGCAAAGGGAAATAATTGCCGCAAAAGGTGGAATAATTAACTGTATACACACCATACGGCACGCCTCAGGCAGTCCGCCGTCTTTCAGATTGGAGGAGTTTAATTTTGAGCGAAAACACGCATGACAGGCAAACAGATTTTATTACACCGGAGCTTCCGCATTCTCTTGTAAACTACGGACAGCAGGCGGCCCTGGCCGGCAGCATCTGCATAGGGTTTTCCGGAGGCGAGGCCGCCGGTGCGGCGGGACTGATACTCGCCAGTGCGGCCCGGCTCGGCGGCGGAACTGTCTACATGTGTGACGGTCTCACCCCCGCGGAAACTCTGTATATCGGACAGAGCAACAGCGTAAACCTTGCCGTGTACATCGGAGACAGCCTAAAGCCGGAATTTTACTCCGTCTCTGCACAGCAGCCTGTAAAAGCCTCAGATAACGGTGTTGGCCGCCTACTGTTTATCGACGGCACTGAAAAAAAGTACACCGACAGCTTTAAATCATATCAAAAGCTAAAGGGTGTGCGTCTCTCTGACGGTGGTGCGGGACGTGGAAACCGCCTTTTTCGGATTGCCGCCGTAAAGGCCGGCGCGTTCATTCACCCCAAGGAGGTGGGAATTGCGGTATTTGATGTGTCAGAAGACGGTATGTCACTGTCCGTCACAGACGAGGCAGGTATTACGCATAACTTCAAAGAAATAATCCGTCTCCTTGAGGAGAGAAATGTGAATGTATCTGACGGGATACAGGCCGCTTTTGCGGTCATAACTGCCTCTGTTGACGAAAAAACAACCGTGGCCTCACTGTTCCCGGAAAAGCACTCCGGTGCCAGGGCCGAAAAAACGCTGTGGGTAAACGGCGGCGCCGACCGGACGCTTGCGGCCTTTTACAGAAAATACAGGGGAGAGGCGGTTCCCCATAAGGACGGATATCTGTGTGACTTCGGAGACGAAAAAATCAAAATCTATCCCTGCCGCTCCGGCTCTCAGGTAAAAATCGCCGCAGAGTCTTTTAATACCGAGACCGCCCTGGAGCTGTGCACCGGAATGGAGATGATTATAGAGCGGCTCACACAGGCGGAGTAAAATTTGTTGAAAAAACCGATTGAAGCCCTCCTCACGTTAAAATATAATTAGTGTATATCAAAATCACTGCGGGGTCTTAACGTGAAAAAGCTTTTATGCGGTGTTCTGCCGCTTTTAATAATCATATCTCTAGCCGGGTGCGGCAGCTCCGGCATAAACGGCCGCGACGATGTAACCGGGAAAAAGATAGGCGTTCTGGAAAATACCTCCTCAATTGTCTACGGCGAAATGCACGGAGAGGTCACAGAGTACAGCTCCACTTCCACACTTGTGGCCGCACTTAAGGCCGGTGAAATTGACTGTATTGTGGCAGATTCCCACGACAGCGGCGGGATTACGAGGTTTAAAATCAGCCTGAAAACTCTGAAGGAACCATTGGCTGAATCCAACTTCAGGATTGCCGCCGCAAAGGAGAATCCCGACCTCATAAGCGACATTAACTCCGCCCTTCTATACCTTGAGGACGAGGGCATTCTGGAGGACATAATAGACGGCAATTACGACGGAGACTATGTGTATTCCGGCCCTACACCGCCGGAGGGCGCCCAGACATTAACGGTCGCGGTTGGCGGCGACTTTTACCCGTACAAAATCACAGCTGACGGCACGTACACCGGGATTGACATAGACGTGGCAAGGGCAGTTTGCGCGTATCTCGGCTTTAACGTGGAATTTGTCTCCGTCCCCGGCGCCGACCTCATCTCCAGTGTGACGGAGGGGCGCTGTCATTTTGCCATCGGCGGAATAACGGCAAACACAGCGGACGAGAGTGTGTGCATAATGTCAAATCCCTACGCAACATGCACCCAGAAAATCATCGTCATGCGGTAATGGCTGTTCTGCACGCACTAAAGATACGGCTCATTTTTACCCGCGGCCTTTCTCCCAAAACTGTCCTCCGCGGTCCAAGCATAATAATATGTAATAAAGTAATGCAAAAAATGTACTGGACATTTTCATAGCGGAGTGGTATTGTATATATAGTGCCAGATCGACACATATTTCACTACATATTGTGTTTCATATACGGAGGTTTTAGCCATGATTGATGTTAAGGTAACTGGGGGCACACTGTCCCAGAAGGAAATTGACGCATATATTGCCCGTGCAAGGGACAAGTACCCAGACAAGGAGATATCCTCTATGGATATCGCACTCGACGGAGAGTTTGTCGATATTACATATCACTGGCAGACCGTTCCCTTTGAGAGAATTCGCCGCATAACCGGTTATCTCGTGGGCACGCTGGACCGCTTTAACGACGGCAAACGCGCAGAAGAGGCGGACAGGGTCAAACACAATATAGCATAAAAAGCCTAAATCTCCCCGGTACAATGTACCGGGGAGATTTTTAACATGCACAGTACCTTGCAGTCACGCCGAACACGTATCTGCTGTGATTGTATGTGTCAAATCCGGTTAACGGCAAACGTAAACCCATTATTTTTTCGTGCCATACAAACACCCGTCTCCTCCCATAAGCGCAGTCATCTCCTCTATGCGCTCCAATGGGAAGGGAGGCTGGGAAAGCGGCCTCATGGCAATAGACATAAGCTTCATCGGGTTATCATCAGCCGCCACACGGTTTGATGTAAAGTGCCCGCACCGTCGGCAGCGGTGTATAATTGCCCATTCGCCGCTTTTTCTGACCCATACGCCCACCGGCTCCATAACACCGCCGCAATCTGCTTCCCTGTCGCCGGGCTCAATATCAAGGTGCAGGCTGCTAAGGCAGTTCGGACAGTGGTTTCTGTGTCCGCTGCCCGCCCCTGCTGAAACTACAAGCCTTCCGCACACTTTGCAGATAAAGCTGTCACTGCAGGCGTGAGTTTTATAATAGCCTTTTTCATATAGTCTCTTCTTGTTTTCTCGGTTCATCTGTTTTTACCTCTTTAATAATCCTCCGTATTACATCATCTTTTTCATATACTTCTCAAGTGCGTCGCGGTATTTCTGTGTGAGCAATAAATACTGGCGCTGTTCTGCTTCGGTCCAATCGTTCCATATCCTGTTTTCTATATCAAACAGCGGTTCAACTTTCTCGTGGGCAAATTTCTTCCCTTTCTCCGTCAGGCTCACAACAGTATTTCTACCCGTTCCCTGAGTAATATTTACAATTCCCTCTTTTTCCAGCTTGCGTATTGCAGAGTTTATGGTCTGGCGGCTAATGCCGGTAAGCTTGCTGATTTCACTTTGGAGGCAACTATCCCCCTTTTCACATATCACATACAGAATATTCTGCACACTGTCAGAAATACCCATTTTCACGGCAGCCTCGTGATAAAGCGCATTTATTTCTCCAGACAGATATGTGTATTCCCTCGCCTTTAAATAGTGCATCAACTCATCTCCTTGTACGATTTCGGACATATATATTATATCCGAAATCGTACATATGTCAATAGGTTTCTATACAAAAAACTCTATGCAGGCGGGTAAACCCGCCTGCATAGAGTTTTTTATTTAACCGTCAGGATATATTCAACGATAATGCTGTCTGCTTCCGTCCGCCATATACGGCAGCGGAGCCACTTATAATTTATACGCCCTCAATCAGGCCATATCCGCCGTTTTTGCGCTTATACACCACGGCAAAATTCTCCTCGTCGTCCTGATTTTTAAACACAAAAAACTCGTGCTCCAAGAGGTTCATCTGGAGAACCGCCTCCTCCACGGTCATGGGCTTAATAGAGAACTTTTTGGTACGGACAATCTTAAACTCGTCCGGCTCCTCCGGTTCCTGATAGAACTCATTTGCAATCGCCTCTTTCTCAAAGACGCCCTCACGCAGGCGCTTTTCAAGGCGGGTCTTGTTCTTTCTAATCTGACGCTCAATGGCGGCCACAGCGGAATCAATTGAGGCGTGCATATCGCTTGTCGTCTCGGTAACTCTGTAAAACATTCCGTTGTTTCTTATAGTCACCTCGGCGGTATAGCGCCCTCTCTCATAGGAAAACGTGACAAAGGCGTCCGACTCATTTTTAAAAAATTTCTCAAGCTTGCCGATTTTCTTCTGGGAATACTCCCTCAGCTCACCGGACGCATCAAATTTCTTCTCGGTAAACGTATACTTCATCTGTGTCACTCCTTTTTACAAAATGTGAGATTTCATATGTAGGTGCGTGGTTTTATCTCACATCTGTATTATAACACATACAATAATATTTGCATAGTCATTTTTATTGATATTGTAAAAAACGCCTAAAAATACTGTTTTCTGCACATCTAAACGTCAAACACATCACAGGACACAGCTGGCGTGGCGGTTGGCGTGGCACCCCATATTGACGACGCAGGGCAGACCGGCAATATGAGTGGGAAAAACCTCAATATTCACGGCTAAAGCCGTATTTATTCCTCCAAATCCCTGCGGCCCTATCCCCAGTGCGTTAATCCGTTCAAGGCACTCCCTTTCCATACCGCTGTAAAACGGGTCACTGTTCCTTGTGTCAACCGGCCGGGCAAGGGCCGTCTTTGCAAGAAGCGCAGCCTTGTCCACAGTACCCCCCAGGCCAACGCCGATTACAACCGGCGGACACGGCTTTGAACCCGCAAGCTCCATCGTCTCCACCACAAAGGATATTATGTCCTCCCTTGTGTTTGACGGGAGAAACATCTTCATGCGGCTCATATTCTCACTGCCAAATCCCTTTGGCGCAACAGTTATTTTGAGTTCATCACCGGGCACGATTTTCGTGTGAATAACAGCGGGAGTATTATCGTCCGTGTTCTCGCGGCGCAGCGGATCCCGCACCACGGATTTCCTCAAGTACCCGTTTATGTACCCGTTTCTCACGCCCTCGTTCACCGCATCTTCAAATCCGCCGCCTGTTATATGTACGTCCTGTCCCACCTGGGCAAAGATAACCGCCATTCCCGTGTCCTGACATATCGGAAGATTCTTCTCCGCCGCAAATTTATAGTTGTCAATTATATCGTTAAGTGCCGCAGCCCCCTCAGGTGAAACTTCGCAGTCGGCAGCACACTCTATCTGCATTGCCATATCCGCCGGGAGCCACACTGCCGCCTTGACACAGAGTTTTTCCACAGCAGAGGCAATTTGGGCGCACGTAATCTCTTTCATATACCTTTCCTCCTTCACATTGGCTAAATTTTAACATTTTTTATCTATTTCTACAATGCTTTTTCCAATACTGTGTGTTATACTTCTAGAAGAGGTGATATAATTTGCTGAGAATCGGTTGCCATCTCTCCTCGTCCGGGGGATTTACCGCAATGGGGAAAACGGCGTTGTCAATCGGCGCAAACACTTTTCAGTTTTTTACCCGCAACCCGCGCGGCGGTGCGGCCAAAGCCATATCCCAAAAAGACGTGGACGAATTTTTAAATCTCTGCCGGGACTGTGATATAACAAATATTCTGGCGCACGCACCTTATACTTTGAACGCCTGTGCCGCAAAGGAGAGCGTCAGGGAATTTGCATTCAACACCATGGCTGACGATTTAAAACGCATGGAGTACGTCCCCGGAAACATGTACAATTTCCACCCTGGCAGCCATGTCGGACAGGGCATTGAGACAGGCATCAAAATGATTGCCGAGGTCCTGAACACCGTCATGTGGGAAGATATGAACACCACTGTCCTCCTTGAGACCATGGCGGGAAAGGGCAGTGAGGTTGGCAGCCGCTTTGAGGAGATACGCGACATTATCGCCGCCGCCAAATATCAGGACAAGCTTGGTGTCTGTCTGGACACCTGCCATGTTTACGACGCGGGATATGATATTGTCAATGACCTTGACGGTGTCCTTGACAGCTTTGACAGGGTAATCGGTCTTGACCGTCTGTACGCAGTTCACTTAAACGACAGCAAAAATCCATATTCAAGCCACAAAGACAGGCACGAGGTTCTGGGCGGCGGCTTCATTGGCAAAGACGCCGTCGAGCGTATAGTCAACCATCCAAAGCTCCGCACTCTGCCATTTCTCCTGGAGACCCCCAATGAGCTTGAGGGCTACGCGCGGGAAATTGAGCTTATTAAAACTCTGTACAGAGAATAACTTTTTAGCAAACACACAGGCATTAAAATATTTTTCCTTTGCCAATCAATTTGGTATCACCTGCTCAAATTGCGGTGACAATAATATTATATATTTTTAAGGAGGTCATAACCATGCCAGAACTTAAAGGTACAAAGACAGAGGCCAATCTCAGAGAGGCATTTTCCGGCGAATCTCAGGCAAGAAACAAATATACTTACTATGCGTCCCAGGCAAAAAAAGACGGGTACAATCAGATAGCCGCAATCTTTGAGGAGACTGCGGCAAACGAAAAAGAGCATGCAAAAATGTGGTTCAAGCTGCTCCACGGCGGCTCAGTCCCCTCCACAATCCCCAATCTGTACGACGCAGCTGAGGGTGAAAACTTTGAGTGGACAGACATGTATGACAGAATGGCCAAAGAGGCCAGAGAAGAGGGCTTTGATGATATCGCCGTACTTTTTGAGGGCGTAGGTGCCGTTGAAAAAGAGCACGAGGCAAGATACAGAAAGCTCATTGAAAATCTCGAGGGCGGTCTCGTATTCTCACGCGACGGCGACACAATTTGGCAGTGCATGAACTGCGGTCACATTGTAATCGGTAAAAAGGCGCCCGAGGTATGCCCCGTATGCAGCCACCCTCAGGCATATTTCCAGATTAAGCCCGAAAACTATTAAAAGATGCCACTGCGGCATAACAAATACCGGGTACGCAAATGTACCCGGTATTTCTGTTATAAAATCCGGAGGAGAGTTTTTACTCCTCCGGATTTTTACACATCTTTTTTTGCATAACCCGTTTCACGGTCAACAATATTCTTCAGCGGCTCTCCTTTTTCCCACCTGTCCAGGTTACAGAGAAAAATCTCCATGACATCGTCAAGGTTCTTCGGTGATGTCCAGCCCCCTGAGGTATGAGGCGTGATTATCAGGTTTTCGGCCCTCCACAGCGGGTCATCTGCCGGAAGCGGCTCCGGGTATGCAACATCAATTCCTGCTCCCCAGATCTTTCCGCTGTTCAGCGCGTCAATCAGGTCCTCCTTTATAACAGCGCCGCCTCTCCCCACATTTATTAAAATACAGGTCTTTTTCATAAGCGCAAAGCGGCGTTTGTCAATTACCCCCTGAGTGTGAGGCGTATTTGGAAGAGCCATAATTACACTGTCGGCCCGCGGCAAAAGCTCATCAATACGCTCCATGGTATACAGCTCATCACAGTAATCTGGTTTTCGCATGTCGCTGCGCCGTATTCCTATTATATATGCCCCCAGCATTTTGGCTTTCTCTGCAAACCTGCCGCCGATATCCCCCATGCCGAGGACAAGACACACACTGCCGGAAATAGACAGCACGTTCCCCATTTTCTTCCATTTTCCGTCCTTCATATTGTCATGGTATATATGAAGCTTTTTTTGCAGCATTAAAAGCATGGCCAGAATATGCTCGCTGATTGTCTCTCCATATCCCCCGGTGGCGTTTGTGAGCAGGACATTTTCAGGCACCGCCGGCACATACTCGTCCGCCCCGGCGCTTCCAAGCTGTATCCACTGGAGATTTTCAGCCAGTCTTATTTGCTCCGGCACCACATTTCCAAAAATCACCTGTGCCCGTTTCACATCTTCCGCCGGCGTACGCATATATCCGCCGTATAAAATTTCCGTGTCCGGCAGTCTCTTATAAAGCAGCTCTCTGTGGCGCTCCTCAAGCGGCATCGCACAGAGAAGGGTGTCAATCTTGCCTGTTGTCGCCATTAATTAATCCCCTCTCCTCAAGACGCTCTCTGCCCATCACGTCTGCTTTCAGCATGGCCCGTATTACATCTGCGGGAGTAACCTCAAAAGGCATATTTTTCATAACCGACTCTGCGCAGGCGGTATTGGCAACCCGCATTAAAAGGCTGTCCTCCGGCTCTATACTCAATTGTTCAAATGTAACCGGAAGTCCAACGTCAATCATAAAATCCAGCACAGCGTCACTGTCACCGCTGTATGAGCTCTCAAGCATGAGCATTGAAAGCGTCCCAAACCCCACAAGCTCACCGTGGTACAGGTGCCGCGCCTCAGGGCATGGGGAAAATCCGTCGTTTATCGCATGGGCGGCGGCAACTCCGCCGCTCTCAAATCCAAAACCGCTGAGATATATACATGCATATACAACCTTCTCAAAGTCATCTGTTACGAAACCGCTCTCTACGGCGTGAATCGCCTGCCTTCCGTAACGAATTAAGGTATCATAGCAGGAGTGCGCCATGCTCAGAGCAAGTTCTGAGGTCTTGCCCCCGGCGAGGGTGGAAATTCCAGACGCCTTACACGCACTTGCTTCAAACCATGTGGCCAGCGCGTCACCCATACCGGCCACGAGCAAACGACGTGGCGCATCTAAAATCACATCCGTATCTACTAAAACCACATCAGGGTTGCGCCTTGTCTTTCTCAGCTCTGTGACCGCACCGTCATCGTCATGAATGACAGCCAGCGCACTGCACGGTGAATCGTTAGACGCGGCCGTCGGCACAACTATCAGCGGCGTATTGCTCAAATCTGCCGCCGCACGCGCTGTATCAATTGTGTTTCCACCACCAAGTCCCACTATAACGCCGCAATTATTGGCGTCAAAATCCACAATAACAGACTTAATAGCGGCTTCAGTGGTCTTGCCACGAAAAAAAGATACGTGCCCCTCACAGCCAACATCGGCCAGAGAGGAAAAAATAGTATCTTTGTACCTCTCCCATGCACTTGGAGAAGCCACAATAAGCGCAGAGTCCCCAAACATCTCAACGTATGAGCCTATATTTTCCAACGCTCCACTCTGCTGGCAATATATACCTGGCGACCTGAAAATAATATCCATTGATAACCTCCGCAAAAGAGTTAACTAAAAATACCATTAAAATATAGAGCAAGTATATCACTATAACAATAAGATGTAAACAAAGAAAGCACGACAAAAAGTCGTGCTTTCCTTTGTGTTGGCATTTACCTATTTTCCCGGGCCGTCGCCAGCCAAGTATCTTCGGCACAAGTGAGCTTAACTGCCGTGTTCGGAATGGGAAC
>CAJFTV010000092.1 GCA_904420055.1 Candidatus Alloscillospira gallinarum
GAGGAACCGGAAGAACCTGAGGAACCGGAAGAGCCTGTAGACCCAAATCCGGAACCCGAGCCGGAGCCTGAACCGGATCCAGACCCGGGAACGCCGGAGGGCGAAACTTAGTAAAACCATTTTAAGCGGACAGAAATTTTCTGTCCGCTTATTTTTTTATTTTAAGTTGTACGGACAGGTACAACTTTTTTCTTTTTTTACCCATGTGCGGAGGGATTTTGATGGAAAGAAAAACGGCGCACGGCGAGATAATGGAATATCTCGGCAATGTCGCGTTTGGAAAGTCGAATGACTGTGTAAAACTGACTTTTATAGACGAAAACAGCCCGGAGATAGATACGCTTGACCTCACCATGCTTTCAGAGCTGAAAAGGAGTGCCAGCGGCGGAATTGAAATAAAACTGCTGAGCAGACTGGACGCAATGAAGCTGATGCTGGAGGCGTCAGAAGAGCAGAGGGAGATGGACCAGGAGCAGGCACGTACATTTTTCTCGGCTTTGAACGAAGGAGCGGCTGGGAATGGTTTAAATGGCAATTGAAAAAATGTCTTCAAAGCAGAAAGAGATTCTGACATGGTGGTGCCCAAATTCGCCTGACTGCGAAAAGGAGGCCATAATCTGCGACGGGGCAGTTAGAAGCGGCAAGACGCTTTTTATGGGAATATCCTTTGTGCTGTGGGCAATGTGCAGCTTTTCGGATATGAAGTTTGGCCTCTGCGGAAAGACGATCGTTTCGCTTCGCAGGAATGTGGTTTCGGTAATTATTCCCGTACTTTCAGATTTGGGGTTCAGGTGCAGGGAGACTGTCAGCAAAAATATGCTGACAGTGTCTTTCGGCGGGCGGGAGAACACATTTTATATGTTTGGCGGCAAGGACGAGGGGAGCGCCGCCCTTATACAGGGCATTACATTTGCCGGGGTGCTTTTAGACGAGGTGGCCTTGATGCCGAGGAGTTTTGTAGAGCAGGCCTGTGCCAGATGTTCTGTTGCCGGCAGCCGGCTGTGGTTTAACTGTAACCCGGAAAGTCCGGGTCACTGGTTTTACAGGGAGTGGATTTTGAAAGCCGGGGAGAGGAACGCCCTGCGCCTGCACCTTACAATGGAGGACAATCCTGCCCTGTCAGAGGAGATACGCCGCCGGTATGAGCGAATGTATACAGGGGTATTTTATCAGCGCTTTGTACTTGGAAACTGGGTTATGGCGGAGGGCAGGGTATACGATTTTTTTGATGACAGCTTTGTAAAGCCTGTGCCGGAGGGCGAGGCCGAAAGCTATTATATATCCTGCGACTACGGTACGGTAAATCCCACTTCTTTCGGACTTTGGGGACTTTACGGCGGGGTGTGGCACCGCATAAAGGAATATTACTATGACTCGCGCCGGGCAGGCGTGCAGAAAACTGATGAAGAGTACGCCGCTGACCTTGCGGCTTTTGCAGGAAACAGGAATATAGCTGCGGTTATAGTTGACCCGTCGGCGGCCAGCTTTATACAGGTGCTTTGCCGGAGAAATTTCCGTGTAATAAGGGCGGTAAACGATGTGATAGGGGGAATACGGTACACATCTGACCTGCTCAAATCGGGGAGGATTGTTATATGCGACACGTGCAATGATGCCATACGGGAGTTTTCCATGTATGTGTGGGATACGGCTGCCCCGGGAGACACAGTAGTGAAAAAGCATGACCACGCGATGGACGAGATAAGGTATTTTGCCTCCACAGTTGTAAGAAGGCTGGGAGAGGTGCCGGGCGCCATTGCAGTGGAGAGAAAATAATTTTAAGGAGTGAGTAAATGGGACTTTTCAGGCGGCAGAAACAGCAGGAAACTGCCCCGGTACAGATGCGCTTATGGGAGAGACACCCCTTTGGACTCATGGGTGGTTACGTACCCCTTGGCAACAATGAGATAGGCCTTTACAGGGAAATCCGTGAGGCGGTCCCAATTGTGGACGCGGCGATTACAAAGCTCATTCGGCTTACAGGGGGCTTTACGGTGGAATGCGGAGGCGGCGCCGAAGAGACAGAGCTCCGGCGGTTTTTGAAAAATGTAAACACCGGCCGGGGACAGCGGGGAATAAACTCATTTATTGACGGGTATCTGGACTCCATGATTACCTGCGGCAGAGGCATTGGGGAAATTGTTCTGAGCCGAAGGAGCGAGATTGCAGCAATACTGTGGGGAAATCCGGCTGACATTGAGATAAGAGAGGGAGCCTCCCCCGTGGATTTTGAGATATGTATGCGGCGGGACGGGATTTTAAGGCCGCTGCCATATCAGCAGCTTCTGCTGTTTACACCGTATAATCCGGAGGCGGACAGCCCATACGGCGTGTCGCTTTTAAGGTCAATGCCGTTTCTCACAGATATCCTGATGAAGATATATAACTCACTGGGGGTCAACTGGGAGCGGTGCGGCAATGTGCGCTATGCCGTTGTATATAAACCGGGAGGCGACATATTTGACAGAACCTATGCCGCTGACAGAAGCATGCAGATTGCAAAAGAGTGGTCCAGTGCCATGCAGTCAGGCAAAAACGGAAAGGTAAAGGATTTTGTTGCCGTGGGCGATGTTGATATCAAGGTAATTGGCGCAGATAACCAGATACTTGACAGCGAGGTGCCGGTGCGGCAGATATTGGAGCAGCTTGTGGCACGGACGGGAATACCGCCGTTTATGCTGGGGCTTAACTGGTCCTCAACAGAGCGAATGTCCTCCCAGCAGGCAGATATGATGACCTCGGAGATAACCGCGGTGAGGCGCAGTCTTGAGCCCGTAGTGTCGCGGATATGCGATATGTGGTTTGCTCTACGCGGAAAGACGGCAGACTATGAAATTGTATGGGACGAGATAAATCTTCAGGATACCGTCGAGGAAGCCCAGGCTGAGCTCTACAGGGCACAGGCAGAAAAAGCGAAATTTGAGATGAAGGAGCAGGATAGATGAGAGTTTACAAGGAATCTGCCCAAATGGGCAGGGAGGAGATTACACCTGAGGAGCTGGAGCTTATAAATATGTACGCCAAAAGCCCGCTTACAGCGCAGCAGGTATTTACATTTTCGCTTCTTCTCTGCGACAACGAGATTGACCGGGACGGCGAGTGTTTTCCAATACCCTCGCTGGAAAGGCTGTGTGAGCTTCTGCCGGGGACAACCGGCATAACAGACCACAGCTGGTCGGCCTCAAACCAGATTGCGAGAGTGTACAGGGCAGAGGTTGTAAAAGACCCGGCAAAGCAGACGTCTTATGGCGAGGAGTACGCCTATTTAAAGGCGTGGGCGTACATGTTGGACACAGAGGCAAACGGGGAGATAATAGCCCAGATTAAGGGAGGCATTAAAAAAGAGGTGAGCATCGGCTGCTCAGTTAAGACAGTGGAGTGCAGCATATGTTCCCGGCCCATAGGTGAAAACGGCTGTCCGCATATAAGAGGACAGGAGTACGACGGAACAGTGTGCCGTGGGCTTCTTAAAGAACCGGAGGACGTATATGAATGGTCTTTTGTGGCGGTGCCGTCTCAGACGGAGGCCGGTGTGATGAAGAGATTTGCGCCGAGCGACTGCGGGACATTTAAAGAGTATGTGGAGAGAAGCGGCAGAGAGGACTTTATAGTCCAGTACGAGGGACTAAGAAAGCGGGCAAAGCTCGGTGATGAATATATTGAGAGTGTGAAAAAAGAGGTGATAAAGTTGGGACTTTTGTCCGGAATGTGGCATGAGGATACTGCTCTTGCCAATGCGGCCGGAAAGCTCGATTTTTCGGAACTTATGAGCCTGAAAACGGCGTTTGAAAAGAGGGTTGACGAGCTGTATCCGCCTGAAAGCCAGCTTTACAGGGAGAGCAGGGAACTCAAAAAAAGTGTACCGGAGACAGAATTCATGGTTTAAGGCTGTGCCCGGGACTGTGTATAAACCACCGCTCCGGCTATCGCCGGTGGGGTTTAAATAAAGTTTTGGAGGAATTTTAATGGATATTTCTTATGACGGTATTGGCCAGACAGTGGCGACCTTTAACTGCGCAGAAGATATCGCCGCGGGCAGGCCGGTAAAGCTTTCAGACAACGCGTCTGTGGCAGAGTGCGCCGACGGCAACGCATTTAACGGAGTTACAGCAGCGGCTTCCGACGGCGGTATCGTGCCGGTAATTTTAAGGGGATTTGTCAAGGTGCCGTACAGCGGAACGGCGCCGACAGCAGGCAACGGAATCGTCGCAGCTGACGGAAAGGGCGGAATAAAAACGTCCTCTTCCGGCAGGTCGCTTACTATTGTAGATGTGGATAAAACAGGCTCCACTGCAGTGCTTTACATATGAGGGGGATTATAAATGGCATATAACTATGAAAACCTTAGCCTTGAAAAGGGCATGTACAGGGAGAGCGGCAAGACATTTACACAGGTGCTGGAGAAATTGGACCCCAGCGAAAAATACAGGAACACGCCCCTTGAAGGGCTGGACGCATACCAGCGGCAGCTTAAAAGGTTTGACATAAGAGTAAAAGGGGCGAACTCCGACAACGTGGAAAAGTTCTTCGCCACGACGCAGTCGTCTGTGCTGTTTCCGGAATATGTGGCCAGAAGCGTGAGAACAGGAATGGAGGAGGGAAACATTCTCCCGTCCATAACGGCTACGGTTACCAAATTCGAGGGCATGGACTACCGCGCGGTTTATTCAGACGCAACCGACGACGACAAGAGCCTTAAACATGTGGCGGAGGGGGCGTCTATCCCGGAGACTGAGATAAAAGTCAGCGATAATCTTGTGCGCCTGCGCAAGAGGGGCAGACTGCTTGTGGCTTCGTATGAGGCAATAAGATTTCAGAAGCTGGACATGTTTTCAGTTATGCTCCGTCAGATAGGCGGACAGATTATGAAAATGCACCTGGACGACGCGATTGACGTTATAACAAACGGAGACGGCAATGACAACGCAGCGGAAGTATACAGCATCGGCACGGAGATTGACGGCACTGCCGGCACTCTGACTTACGGCGCGCTTTTGGAGTTCTGGTCAAAGTTTGACACGTTTAATCTCAATA
This sequence comes from Candidatus Alloscillospira gallinarum, assembly GCA_904420055.1. Taxonomy (GTDB): domain Bacteria; phylum Bacillota; class Clostridia; order Oscillospirales; family Oscillospiraceae; genus Alloscillospira; species Alloscillospira gallinarum. The sequence goes on from CAJFTV010000092.1 coordinate 5,035, forward strand.
CGCTCCTGGTGGCGCCTGATGTCATGCTGAGCATGCTGTCACTCACGGAGTTCCAGAACCCGCTTACAGGGCTCAACTTCCAGGGAACCGGGGAACTGACAAACCCGCTGGGAGCAAAGCTCATTAAGAGCTCCGCGGTTCCGGAGGGGACTGTGATTGGACTTGACAGGAACTATGCGCTTGAGATGATACAGGCGTCTGACGTTATGGTTGAATATGACAGGCTTATTGACCGGCAGCTTGAAAGGGCGGCAATAACAAGCATTTCAGGCTTTGCAAAGCTGTTTAAGGACGCGGCAAAAATCATGCAGGTGTAAGACCATGTACACAGAGGACATTTACACTGCCGCGGCTGCGATTTGCGGAGAGGAATCAGAATTTTTAAGGCTTCTGTGCACGGCGGCGGAGGAAGAACTGACTTACAGGCTGAAAAGCGATATAAGCCCCGGCGACATTGAAGAGATTTTTATCGCCGCCGCGTCGCTCCTTGCGGTGTCCATGTTTAAGGGGACAAGCTCCGGAGCCGATGGAATAAAGTCGTTTTCCGCAGGGGAGATGTCTGTCACATACTTTGGCGGCGAGGGTACAGACAGCTCCGGCGGCAGCCTCAGAGAGACGGCGGAGCTGCTGATTGCCCGCTACGTGGATGACGATGGCTTTGCTTTCAGGGGGATTTGAGTTGGGAAATAATTTTAACGGAATTTTACAGTCTTACGGCGAGGATACAGTTGTGACCGAAGAGAGCCGTGTGCAGAGGACGCGGAGCTTTATCCAGCCTGTAATTGAAAAAAGGACCAAAGGCCCATGGGAGATAACTCCCCTGGGCCGGAGGGATACGTCGCTTTTTTACTGGTTTTGTCCCGATGGGGTGGAGATAGACAGCACCGAAAGGGCGGTTGTGACAATAGCCGGAACAGACTATGTGATAATGGAGCTCAAACCGTACCGCTTCGGCGGGAAGGTGTCCCACATGGAGGGTGTACTTGCACTTAAGGAGGTGGACTGTTCTGACGGAATTTGAAATGGTTACAAAGGCGGTCTGTGACGCGGTGACAAGGTGCGGCACCCTTGCGATGTGCCGTTACCCTGCGGGGACGAAGCTGAAATACCATCAGCCGGCGGTGGCTGTGTACATAAAAGAGAGCCGTTCAGTGCCATCGGGATTTGGCGAGTACATCGGCACCCGCACAACGCCGGAGGGCGGCGAGGCGGAGATTTACGGGAAAAAGCTGGAGATGACAGTTGGCTTCGACGTGTTTTCGCCAGAGGGTGAAAAATACGGCGCCGAGGGGTGCAGCAGGGCCATTGGCACAGTTTTGAACGCCATGTCCCTTGTGCCGCCGGCGATAAAGGCAAGGGAGATAACCTTAGGAGACACAAAGTATAACAGTCAGACCGGTATGTATATGTCCCAGGGTGAGCTGAGGTGCGACGTATATGTGAGTGCCGAGCAGACAGACGATGGAAAGTTTACCGATTTCAGGCTGAGAGGAGTGATAACAAAGTGATTTCAACACAGATACCGGGAATATATACATCTTACCAGCTCTCAGGGATAAGACACTCCGGAAACAACACCGGGGTTGTGGGGCTTGCCGCCGTGTGCGGGGAGAGCGCCGAAGAGGAAATTTATACTGTGACAACATATACCGGAGCCGTGACGCTTTTAGGGGCAGAAACAAACGGGGCCGAGCTGTGCCGGGTAATGTTTGAAAACGGAGCCGGTGTAATAAAAGTGTGTCCCGTGCTGTCTGAGGACACTGCCGGATACGGCGCGGCGCTTGACACACTGATGGGGCAGGAGGACGTCACAGTCATGGTGACGGACTCGGCTTTGTCGGCGGTGCATACACTTATGCGTGATAAAATACTTGCCGGTCAGGAGAGCACAAAATACAGAATAGGAATCTGCGAGGGCACGGGCAATGCGGCGGCGCTGGTTTCAGCCGCAAAGAACATAAACTGCGAGCGGATAATTTTGACTGTTCCCGGCACAGGCAGCACGCCGGGCTCTGCCGCGGCAGCTGTGGCGGCGGCAGTCGTCACACTGCGGGACCCGGCGGTACCCTTAAACGGCGCGGTGCTTAATGGTATAAGCGTGGGGGACTACACCGACGGAGATGTAACACAGCTTATACAGGGGGGCGTCACCCCGATACGCGTTACCGGAGGGGAGACCGCAATTGTAAGGGGAATAACAACTCGCACACTTACCTCCGGAGAGGCGGACGCCACATGGCGGGAGATTAACACCGTACTTATTATTGACAACGTAATTCCGGGAGTCAGAGATGTGCTGAGAGGCATGTTTTCAAGAGCAAAGAACACACAGCAGACGAGAGGCGCAATACGCACACAGGTTGTTGTAGAGCTTGAAAACAAGGTTGAGGCCGGCATAATAGACAGCTACGGAGAGGTAATAGTGACACAAAACAGCGCTGACCCGACGATATGCGACGTTGAGTTTGAGTTTGCCGTGGCACACGGCATAAACCAGATACTTCTTTCGGCATATATTACAGTTTAAGGGAGGGAAGACTTTGAACATTACCGGGTTTCCAACCAGCAGCAACATATACCTGGAGGCGGGAGGAAAAAAGATTGCCGTGGTGCAAAGCTACAAGGCCACGGCGAGAAGGAGCAGCCGGTCTGTAGAGGCTTTCGGGGAGAGCGAGCCCGTAGCCACAATTGAGGGAACGAAGTCATATGAGATTGTCCTCACAAGACTGTACGCGACAGATGAGGCGATTTCCGACGGGATAGATTTTTACTCCATACAGGATTTTTCCCTTGTAATTGTTAAGCCCGACAGGCGGGTGGTTTACACCGGCTGTTCCTGGTCGGATATTGAGGAGACCGGGGAGCTTGGAGAGATGGTGGCGGAAAAGATAACCATTGTGGCGAAAAAACGCATGGAGACGGCATAAGTGGACAGAAATTTTGAGGTGTTAGTTAACATAACCGGGGAAGAGTGGAGTGTCATGCCTGTATCCGCTATGGAGTATTTAAGCTGTGTTAAGGAGGCGGAGGCCCTTGGAGAGCGTCTGGACGCCGGGGAGGAGACGGAGCTTCTGCGGAGGGCATGCGTGCTGTCAAGGGGAATATACTCCGGAGGAGAGAGGGTTTTTGACGACGGCGAGGGAGTGCTGAATGCGCTGACTCCGGAGGAGATTTATTCAATCAGTGCCGGCACAACGAGTGTTTTAGCAGCGGCAGGACGGGGAGAAGATAAAATACACGGCTTTCTGGAAAATAAGCATGAGGACGGGGTGACGGCGCCGTATGGAGAGGCCGACAGATTTAAAAGCGGAGTAAAGTATGTACTGCGGCGTGTGGAAGAAAACACGGGAGCTTGGCTGCCCACAGCGGGACAGAGCAGGGCTGCTGAAAAGGCGGAGGTGCGGTACTCAGACTATGAAGAACCGGACGGAAACGGCACACGGGAGCCGGAATACAGGAGAAAGGTGCGGGACATGTCCGACTTTCTCATGAGGGACAGCCGCCGTTATGACGGCGGATTTGAATTGTACTGAGGTGA
>CAJFTV010000093.1 GCA_904420055.1 Candidatus Alloscillospira gallinarum
AGGATTTCCTCTTTTGAAGGCTTTTTCTCAAATGTCACAAATACGGCGGCCATATGTCCGTCGGATACCGGTACGCGGAGGCACTGAGCCGTAATCTCGGGAGCCGCGGCAGCTATTATTTTGCCGTTTTCCACTCTGCCCCAGAGCTTTAAGGGCTCCTGCTCAGACTTTTCTTCCTCGCCGCCTATATATGGAATGACGTTGTCGACCATTTCGGGCCAGGTATTAAAGTTTTTGCCCGCTCCGGATATGGCCTGGTATGTACAGACTAAGACTTTTTCTATTCCGAATATCTCTTTTAAGGGGTGCAGAGCGGGGACATAGCTCTGGAGGGAGCAGTTTGACTTAACCGCTATAAATCCGCGCTTTGTGCCGAGGCGTGCTCTCTGGGCGGGGATAACCTCCAGATGCTGGGGGTTGATTTCCGGCACTACCATTGGCACATCGTCTGTCCAGCGGTGAGCGCTGTTGTTTGACACTACCGGACATTCAGCTTTTGCATAGCTCTCCTCAAGGGCCTTTATTTCCTCTTTTTTCATGTCCACTGCCGAAAAGACAAAGTCCACCTGTGAGGCGATTTCGTCTACATCGCGGGAGGCGTTCATTATGGTCAGCTCTTTCGCACCTTCCGGAACAGGGGTGGACATCAGCCATCTGTCTTTTATTACATCGCCGTATTTTTTGCCGGCGCTTCTCTCGCTGGCTGCTACAACTGTCAGGTCAAACCACGGGTGTTTTTCGAGGAGAGATACAAATCTCTGCCCCACCATGCCAGTGGCGCCTATTACTCCGACCTTGTATTTTTTCATGCTGACTCCTCCATATATTATATTCTCGCGTGAGATGAAGTGTGAAAGGGATAATTTCCGGGCGGACTCTATGCAGAGGGACAAAATTGTATTATAATATGTACCCGGATAAATTCCGTTTTCAATTATTACACCACAATGAAGGGCCCGCGTCAATGATAAACTGTTTAATGTAGTAAAGAATTATCGGGAAAAAAGTACTCGCCGTATATACATTTTTCACAAAACCGGCGGGGCTGAGAGTTTTGCAGGGAACAGAGGTGCAGGAAAGTGAAACGCAGTGACTTTTATTATGACCTGCCGGAGGAGCTTATAGCGCAAACTCCGGCGGAGAAGAGGGATATGTCCAGGCTAATGGTACTGGACAAAAAAACAGGGAGTATCCTCCACAGACATTTTTGTGACATCACAGATTTTCTGAGGGCGGGAGACTGCCTTGTGCTCAATAACACCCGCGTGCTTCCGGCACGGCTTATCGGGGAGAGGCCCACCGGCGGCGCAATTGAGGTGGTGCTTTTGAGAGACAGGGGAGAAAATATCTGGGAATGTCTCGTACGGCCGGGCCGGAAGATGAAAAAGGGCGCGAAGGTGCTCTTTGGCGGCGGCGAGCTCAGGGGTACTGTGACAGATGAAATAGAGGGAGGAAACCGGCTTATTGAGTTTGAGTACGAGGGTATTTTCCTTGAGGTGCTGGAGCGCCTCGGAAAAATGCCGCTTCCGCCTTATATCCACGAGACGCTTGCAGACCCGGAGCGATATCAGACGGTATACTCGAAAGAGGTGGGGTCCGCCGCGGCGCCGACCGCGGGACTGCATTTTACAAATGAGCTTTTAAACAGGATAAGGGACATGGGCGTGGAGATAAACTTTATAACCCTGCATGTGGGGCTTGGAACCTTCCGCCCGGTAAAGGCCGAGAACATTGAGGACCACGAAATGCATGCGGAGTACTGCATAATAACACCTGAGACTGCTGATGCCGTGAGCCGGGCAAAGCGTGAGGGACGCCGGGTTATCGCTGTGGGCACCACATCGTGCCGCACTCTGGAATCCCGTTGTGATGAAAGCGGGTACCTTGAGGAGTATGCCGGATTTACAAACGCGTTTATCTACCCCGGGTATAAGTTTAAATGCATAGACGGGCTTATAACAAACTTTCATCTCCCTGAGAGCACGCTTATAATGCTGGTGTCTGCCCTTGCCGGACGGGAGAATATTTTAAATGCTTACAGTGAGGCAATTCGCGAGAGATACAGATTTTTCTCTTTCGGTGATGCAATGCTGATTATCTGAATTTTTTATTGCCGGTTGAGACAAAGGCTGTGTTTCAGAATAGTAGGGAAAAGTAGTAAGAGCGCTGAAATTTTGTAAAGTGAATTGTCAAACTAAGAGCAACAGGAATAGAGCTCGAAGTCCCATAATTCCAGTGCAGAATGGAAGTTCAAAACTTTGCGAGGCCTGGCGTTGATTAACGCCAGGTTTCGTTTTAGTGTGGCAGGAGCGACCCTGGAAA
>CAJFTV010000094.1 GCA_904420055.1 Candidatus Alloscillospira gallinarum
GCGCTTTTCAGAGACCATTGTAACTCCTGCTATTCCGACGGCGCAGATGCCGGCAACAACAAACCATACGGCCATGCCTCCCTCGTCACCTGTCTGGGGAGTGCTGGGGTCTGAGGGCTTTGTATCTGTCTTTTTCACAAGACCGGCTATTGCGTCCTCTATGGCTTTTGCCATGGCGTCCACCTCTGACTGCTGGGTGATGTCCTTATCACGGTCAACCGCATTCAGCGCCGCCGTAACCGCTGAAAAGTCCTTGTAGTTATCTTTATTTAAGGCCTCCGCCTTCTTTATCGCCTCGTCTACCTTGGTGTAGTCCGCCGGCTTATACTCAAGGGCCGCCATTGCGTCCTCTATGGCTTTTGCCATAGCGTCTACCTCTGACTGCTGAGTGATGTCCTTATCACGGTCAACCGCATTCAGCGCCGCCGTAACCGCTGAAAAGTCCTTGTAGTTATTTTTATTTAAGGCCTCCGCCTTCTTTATCGCCTCGTCTACCTTGGTGTAGTCCGCCGGCTTATACTCAAGGGCCGCTATTGCGTCCTCTATAGCCTTCGCCATGGCGTCTACCTCTGACTGCTGCAGCTTATTCATACCCTCGATTACGCCGTCTACAGCCTCATTCAGCGCATTTACCGTCTCGTCTGTGTAAATGGTCAAGTCCTCAGGTATTTTTGCTTTTGCCGCCTCTACCGCGCTGTAGTCCGCGGAGATATTTCCGTCGTCCCAGCTGAACGTGGGTCCGTCAATTCCGGCCACCCATTCAACACCGTCTGCGGCATTTTCCTGAAGTGCCGCAAGCACAGCCGAGTCACTGAAATCAGTTACGTCATAACCGCACACGCTCTGGTCAAAATCCGGGTCTGCCGCTGCCGTACCCTCGTCCCAGTTTACAACAAGCTTTGCAACCGCCATATAAGTCCCATTATAACCTTCATAAATTTCGGGGTCCAGCACAACCCCATCCGGAGGGCTGTCAGGCCACATACAATTTGTCACTGCACCGTTAACTACGGCTGCAATCCACGTAATGTTCCCCGGCTCAACAGATATTATATCTTTAGTCGTCACTATACAGTTGTTTATTGTGACGCCGGGGTCACTGTCATAAAAATCAAAATTAGCGCCCAGAATACCTCCGACAGCCGAATCTAAAAACTCACAGTTTATTGAACCGTTAAACCAGCAGTCAGAAATCAGCGCATCTTCCGTGGCATTCTCCCACTGGCCCACAATACCGCCCACGGTATCGCAATCGCTGTACTCATCTCCGTCATCGTAGAACTTACTTATAACACTCGCCTCAGAGCCACAGCCAATTATCTTTGTGCCCGCCGTGCACGTTCCCACAACTCCGCCAAGCAGTTTGTTTCCCATGTCACTCTCTATTCTGCCGGAGGTATAACAATTTATAACATTCCCCCCGTTTACCCACTCAGCGAGGATACCGAGACGCAAACTGCTGTCACTGGCCTTAACATTAGCGTTGATTAAACTCAGATTCTTAACTGTTCCGCCCTGTGATATAACACCAAATAGCCCATGATAATATGTATCGGAAACCTGTGAATTCAGGTTGTATATCATGTGGCCCTGCCCGTCAAAAGTTCCTCCGAAATAACCGCTCACGTTATTTCCTATGGCAATAGATACCCACTGATGTCCGGCAAGGTCAAGGTCAGCTTCAAGATAAACTGTCTTGCCCGCAAACGTATTGTCACCGCCGTTTGTCAGCTCTGCCAGTCCCGCAAGCTGCTCCGCCGTTTTTAGATGAAACTCAGTATTTGTGTCATTATACCATGTAGTATCTGCCGTGCCGTCCCATGCATCTGCCGTTTCCTCTGCCGCAAGCGCCGCCGGGACAAGGCTCAGCGCCATGCACAGGCAGAGCACAACTGCCAGCATTATCCTTCGTTTTTTCATTTTCTTTCCTCCGTTTTCAGTTTCTCTCAGTTTCTAAAAGCGTACTTTTGCAAAGAGAAAAACATCGGAGATTTTTTATAAGGTTTTTACGGACAGCTCTTGCAAAGGCATGACATTACTGTTAAAATTATCACATATTACATGTATATCCTGTTAGTTTGCAAAAGTACGCTTTTGCAAACTTTTTTATATGCTTAAAACTAAAACCGCTCCTGCAAAAATTGCAGGAGCGGTTTAAAATATTCCGTTTAGCTTCAAACCATGAGCTTGCATACGAGCTCTGAAAACTCTCCAGGATTTTCAAGAGGCAGTCCCGCAGCCAGAAGTGACTGGCCATAGAGAAGCTCAGCGTAATCCTTTGCCCTTTCACGGTCTGTCTCATACGCCGCCTTTAAGGCCTTAAACACAGGGTGCGCCGGATTGAGCTCCAAAACCCGCTCCGCTTTCATTGGCACTCCTCCGGAAACAGCCTCCGGCAGAGACGCAAAATACCGCTCCATCTCAAGGGTTATGCTACCCTGAGTTGTAAGGCAGACCGGGCGTGACACGAGCTTGTGGGAAATCTTTGCCGCGGCGATTTTGCCTTCCAGCGCCTCCTTTACAAAATCAAGAAGCTCCCGGCTCTCCGTCTCGACTTTCTCTGCCGTCTCCTTCTCCTCCTGGGTCTCAAGGCCCAAATCCTCTGCGCTTACGGATATAAACTGCTTTCCGTCATATTCTCCCAGCATCTTCACAAGGAACTCGTCCGTGTCGTCTAATAGATACAGAATATCATAGCCTTTTTTCCGTACCGGTTCTGCCTGTGGGAGCTCCCCCAGCATTTTTACGCTCTCTCCCACGGCATAGTATATGTATTTCTGCTCCTCCGGCATGGCCTGGGTATACTCCTTAAATGTAACAGGCTTCTCTTTGTCCGCAGAGTAGAACATGAGAAGGTCCTGGAGCTGTTCCTTGTTGCTGCCGTATGCGTTTAAAATACCGTATTTCAGCTGAAGCCCAAACGCGCTGTAGAATTTCTCATATTTCTCTCTGTCATTCTGTATAAGGCGCTCAAGCTCCTGCTTTATCTTCTTCTCCACATTTGTGGCTATAATTTTCAGCTGTCGGTCGTGCTGGAGTATTTCACGGGAGATATTGAGGGAGAGGTCAGGTGAGTCCACAACGCCGCGGACAAAACGGAAATAGTCAGGCAAAACGGCGTCGCAGTGCTCCATAATCATAACACCTGAGGAATAAAGCTGCACTCCCGCCTGATAGTCCTTGGAATAGTAGTTGGCAGGCGCGTGGGACGGGATAAACAGCATGGCCTTATAGCTCACTGTGCCCTCGGCGCTTACCCTTATAACCGCCGCGGGGTCCTCCATGTCGTAAAATTTCTCCTTGTAGAAGTTTATGCACTCCTCGTTTGAAACCTCGCTTTTTGGCCTTTGCCAAATTGGAACACGGCTGTTTATTACCTCGTTCTCGGTGTAGTCCTCCCACTGCTTTTTCTTTGTGCCGTCGGCATTTAACTCCTCTGTCTCCACATAGCGGCTCTTTGTCACGTCCATGTATATGGGCCAGCGCACGTAGTCAGAGTATTTTTTTACAATACTGCTCAGATAGTTATTATCTAAAAACTCGGAGTAATCCGCCTCCTCGCCGTCCTCCTTCAGCTCCATGATTACGTCTGTACCAACGCCGTCCTTCTCACAGGGGGTTATGGTATATCCGTCGGCGCCGGAGGACACCCACATATTCGCCTCCTCGCTGCCATAGGCCCGGGAAATTACAGTCACCTTTGCGGCCACCATAAACGCGGAGTAAAATCCAACGCCAAACTGGCCAATTATATCTATGTCCTCTTTCGACATGTCGTTCTCCTTCTTAAACTGAAGAGAACCGCTCTTTGCTATGACGCCGAGATTCTGCTCCATCTCCTGTGCCGTCATGCCGATACCATTGTCAGATACTGTTATCTTTCTGGCGTCTTTGTCAATCTTCACATCTATGCGGAAGTCCTCCCGCCGAAGTCCCACCTTGTCATCTGTCAGTGACAGATAGCAGAGCTTGTCTATGGCGTCGGACGCGTTGGAAATTATCTCCCTGAGAAAAATCTCCCTGTTTGTATATATGGAGTTTACCATTAAATCCATAAGGCGCTTCGACTCCGCCTTAAACTGCTTTTTTGCCATTTAATTACCTCCCAAAAGCCGCGTGGCTGTACTTATAACAATTAATTTTAGCACTCGCAACACTTGAGTGCTAAAATAACTTTAACACCCATTCCCCCATATGTCAAGGCGTGAAGTGTGAATAAAAAGTTAAA